>JBEKRJ010000885.1:0-2638 GCA_049518835.1 Solirubrobacteraceae bacterium | reverse complement strand
CGCTGCCCGCCACGGCGAACGAGGCAGCCAGCTGACAGCCACCGTCACGCGGCCGGGCCGGACGCCCGGCTCGGCCGCCACCAAGCTTCACACGAACAAGCAACTGATCCAGTTGGGCGGATAGGCAGTACGAGCCACCCGCGCGATCGCCTTTCGCCGAGCCCACGCTCGTGCCGCGGTCGCCCCTACGGTGGTCGCATGAGGTCGGCTCTCCTTCACACAGGAGGGCCGACCTCACCGCGCTCAGGGCGCTCGCGGAATCACCGTAGTCACCGCTCGTGCAAAACACGGATGGCGCAGCCGGCCCGGGACGCTACGGTGGTGCTGCGCCGGAACGCCCAGTGGGCGCTCCGGGGCGGCACAGTGAGATTTGACTGTGTGCCGCGCTGCACGACCTGCCTCACTAGTGCTGCAGGGGGATTGTCGATGGTCACACGAGATCAGATCTGCCTCGCAAGCGACCGATTGCGGACGGGCACGGCGCAGCGGCGAGCACTACCCGCGCCCGGCCCGGCGCCTGCCGCCGGGCGGACAGTCGCGTCGATCGTGATCGCCGACGACCACAAGCTCGTGCGCAGCGCGCTGCGGATGCTGCTCGAGGCCGAGGCCGGCATCGAGGTCGTCGCAGAGGCAGGCGATGTCGCGGAGACGATGCGCAAGCTGCTGGCATTCAAGCCCACGGTGCTGTTGCTCGATCTCAGCATGCCCGGCGGGTCGGGCCTCGAGGCAATCCCGCGCCTGCGCGCGACCGCGCCGCGCACGGCAATCGTGATCCTCACGATGCAGGACGACCCGAACATCGCCCACGCTGCGCTGCGTGCCGGCGCGTGCGCGTTCGTGCTCAAGGACGCCGCCGAGACCGAGCTGATCGAGGCGATTCGGTTGGCGGTCGACGGCCACGGATATCTCAACCCCGAGCTCGGCGGACAGATCGCCGCCGCGCCGCCGGCCAATCGCGCTGCGCCCGACGGCCTCACCCGGCGCGAGCTGCAGGTGCTGCGGCTACTCGCGACCGGGTACACGAGCCCCGAGATCGCCGACGAGCTTTGCCTGGCGGTGCGCACGGTCGAGTCCCACCGCGCGCACATCCGCCGCAAGGTCCACCGCACCTCCCGCGCCGAGCTGGTCAGCTACGCCCGTGGCAAGGGCCTAATCGACGAGTAACGGCCTAATCGGTGCTCGAGCACCGGGCCGCGACGGCAACCTGACGCGCCGGGAGCCGCTAACGGCGAACGGCCCCCGGCGCGAGCGATCGCCGCCTACGCGGCCGTGCGGACTTGAGTTGACTCGGGCGCAGCGTCGCCGACCGGGGTGGCGACGGGCGCGTTGGCCGCCATCAGAGTGGCGGCGGGTGCCTGCTCGGCGCGCGGCTGGTGGCCCTCACCGCTGATCGACTCCTTGAAGCCGCGCAGGCCGGCCCCAAGCGAACTGCCGATCTCCGGCAGGCGCTTGGCGCCGAACACCAGGAGCAGGATTGCAAGCAGGAACAGGAGGTGAATTGGGTTGTCTAAACCCAGCATGGCGAGCTCCGATCTGGTTGTTTACCCGCCATACGGACCAGCCGTCGGCGTGGATCAACGCGGGCCTCACCCCTGGTGGCGCGTAGCGAGCGCGGCGGCCTCAGAACGGTTTCGCAAATGCAGCTTGTCGATGATCTGCCGGACGTGCGCCCCCACCGCCGCCTGGGAGACACGCAGTCGCTTGGCGGCCTCGCGATTGCAGAAGCCGTCGGCAAGCGCAACCAGGACGTCGCGTTCGCGCGGGCTGAGCTGGACGAGCGCGTCACCGCGCGAGCTCGCGCCCGCGGCGAACTCGTGCAGCAGCTGGGCGGCGATCCGCCCGGACAGCTGAGGCTGACCGCGAGCAGTGTCGAGCACGACCTCGAGCGACTGCGCCGGCGACGCGTCGGCGAGTAGAAAGCCGCGCGCGCCGACACGCAGTGCGGCGATCAGGTCAGGGGCGTGCTCTGACTCGGCGACGACCACGACCTCCGTGTCCGGATGCAACGTCCGGATCGTCGCGCATGCCTCGAGTCCGCCGAGCAACGGCAGCTCGAGCTCGAGCATGGCGACGTCAGGCAACAGGCCGGCGGCGAGCGTCACCGCCTCGACACCATCAGCTGCGGTCCCGACGATCTCGATCCTCGGGTCGGCTGGCAACAGGCCGGCGCCGCCGACCGCCGCAAGGCGGCGGTCGGCGATCACGACCCGCGCGGCAGGAGCTTGTGGCGCCATTCTCGGTCCCTATCCTGACAGGCGGTTGCCCTGCCGGCGATCCGCGCGCCGGCTGCGAGCCCGCGATTGCGCGCTGATCCAGCTCTCGGCTTGTCACGTAATGCAGACGACGGCCGACGCCGGCGCCGACGCTCGCGCAACGGCTGCTCGTCGGCTGAGCGGCCCGACACCAATCAAAGGAGACGCAGACTGATGCTGAGCGCGATCCGCCTGGCGCTGCGAACCGTTGGCCACGAGCAACGGCTGAGCACGGTCGACCACCTCGACGAGTTGCGTACGCGCATGATCCTGTCACTGGTCGTAGTGGCGGTCGCGTTCGGCGTCTGCTTCTGGCAAAACGGGCGGCTGCTGCATGTGATCAACCGCCCGCTTGCCCATCAGACTCAGCAGCAGGTACGCGCGGG
>JBEKRJ010000884.1:0-2641 GCA_049518835.1 Solirubrobacteraceae bacterium | reverse complement strand
CGCACGCCGCAGCACTCAGCTTGGCGCGCCACAAACCTCAACCGGAAGTATGAGCGCGCTCGGGTCGAGACGGACGGAAAGTGGGTTTGCGGCGTCCGATAGCCGCTGTAAGCGTCCGTAGATGAGCAAAAAACAAGCGCGCCGGCGAGCCGCCCGCCCCACCTATCCGCGGACCCGCGGCGGCTCGCCCGCACCGAGATCTTCAAGATCACCACCGTCGCTGGAGACCTCGACATCACGACCCGCTGGGGCGGCTATCTTATCTGCCTACCTACGTAAGCTACATGCGCGGTCCTCGCGAGACTATGATTCCAACGCGCCATCCGTTGGAATACTTAGTACCTGGCGTAGGTGAGCACGCCATACCGTAATGGGGGCGGCGGCGGAAAAACCAGTTGGTTCGCCAGTCGTCGTGGAGTTTCTGGTGCTTGCGAGGGGTTCGCTTGCCGGCGCGGGTGCACTGTATCGTCCGCCGTACGGTGTAGTGTTCGTGGGGCGATGGTGCTGGCGGGTGTTGACGTTCTTTCTTACTCGGGCCGTTGCGGAGCCGAGCGGCCCGGGGGCCTCAGGGCCTCAAACCCCGAGAAAGGAGAGAACCATCGACAGCGTCGTAGTAACCCTCGCGCTGCTGATCGTGCTTCTGGTCGTCGTCGACCGGATCACGAGGTAGCAGCCCGCCCCGACGGCCTGCAGCCCATTCGGCTCCGGCGGCCGTCGGGGCACCTCTCAAACGCCAGAGGCCCGAACGGGTCCGGGCCTCCGCGCGAGCTGCATCGGCAGCGTCGTAGTAACCACCGATCATGGTAGCGCCGGCCACAGGCCCGAGCAACGATCCCGACGAGCGGCTGACCGTCGCGCAGGTCGCCGCGGCAGTCGGGATCGACGGCCAGATGGTGCGCTACTGGATCAAGCGGGGCGAGCTTCCTGCTGCGCGTCCCGGCCGCCGCGTCTACCACGTCAAACGGTCAGACGCTCGCGGCTGGGCGACGCGGCAAGGCCTCGACGCCGACCGGCTCGACACCGCCGGCCGCGACCCAGAGCGCGAACGGCTGCTCGCGCATGTCGCCCGCGTCTCAGAGCAGCTGCGCGACCTCGACAGCCGCCGCGCCCGGCTGCACGACCGCCAGGCGGCGGCTGTCCACGCCGCCGCCCACGGCGGCTGCTCGCACTCCCAGATCGCCAACGCCGCCGGCATGTCCAAGACGTGGGCGCAAGGCATAGTCGCTGAGCACCCGCACGACGCGACGCGGTAGCAGGCGCCCGCCCGGCGTAGTGCTACGTGTGCTCGTGCATAGGTTCCCCGCCGAGCTCGGCGTCCGGGGACGCCGAGCGGTTCAAGATCGACGGGCTCGTCGACCCGTCGTGGCCGAAGACCCCAGACGGCCGCCGCTATGCGCTGGAGACGATGCCGGTGCGCCGGCGGGCTGCTGCTGCGCTCACGGCAACGAGCGCTGCGAACGCGGCGAGCGCGGCGAGCAGGATTGGCACGTCAACCGCTGGCCAAGCGTTTAATATGACCGGGTGGGAGCCGAGCGCGGCGACTTGAAACCAGTCGAAGTTCCAGGCGATATGGACGGCGATCGCTGGCAGCAGCGAGCCGGTCTGCCAGTACACACGCCGCAGAGGATCATGCCCATCGCGAAACGGTCGGGGATTGTGTTGGCGGCGTCCCCATGCACCCCGGTGTGCGACAGAGCGAAGAAGAGGCTCGAGAGGATCGCGGCGAGCAGCACGACGGCGGGTGAGTAGCGAGACGAGACCCACCTGCGAGCCTGAGCGGCGACGTTGAACAGCAGGCCGCGATCGAGAAGCTCTTCGGCTGCCGGACCGGCAACGGTGACCCATAACGCGAGCATCACTGCACTTGTCGAAGCGTGCCCGCTGTGTGGAGCGCGTACTTGCTCGGCGACGAGGTTGAGAGCGACGTCCCGCGCGGCGGGATGGAAGATATGCACCCACGCGGCACTGGAGAGGGTCATCAACACGAGTGCGCCACCGATCCAGCACGCCCAGGACACGCGGGGACCGGTGGCCGAAAGCAGCGAGACGCCCGCGCGTAGGCCGCGCTGGGTGAGGATCGCTGCGGTCACGACGGCGAGCGCCATCGCCAAGAAGCCGGCGAAGTTCTGGGCGGGCGAGTCGGCGCGGAACGCGGCGACGGCGGGGACGGCCGCGAAGACGGCAGCGCCCCCTGCGACGGCGGCGTGGCGGAGGGGCCAGTCGCGCGGTCGCGCGGCGCTTGTCGAATACAGCCCGTGTCGATGGCCCGGCCTCACCGGCTTCACGAACACAGGTTTGCATCCGACGCAGACGGCAACGAGTGTCGCCCTCAGAGAGGGGCTCTGAGCTGAGGTCTCCTGATCCGCGATCGTCGTCCCGCGCGTAACCAGTAGCGCGTTATCACTTGATAACGCTAGCGCGTTAGCGTATGATTTCTGGTTGTGACCACTGTCATTGCCGTGTACAACTCAGAGGGGTGCGTGGGTCGTTGTGACGCCAAGTGCCACAACGCGACCTTGCATCTGCGGAGGACGGCTGCACGGCGTCGGCGCTGCCAACGCGGTCGCTGTCGACCAGCGCTTCTCATTTGGACGGTGCAGGCTGGACCTGGACACTGATCAAGCCCGCGGGCTTAGACTTA
>JBEKRJ010000883.1:0-2649 GCA_049518835.1 Solirubrobacteraceae bacterium | reverse complement strand
CCGAGCGCCGAGTCGATCACGACTTCGCCGCCGAGCTCGCGGATCTTCGTTCGCACCGCGTCCATGCCCACGCCCCGGCCGGAGATGTCGCTCGCGGTCTCGGCGGTCGTGAACCCGGGCGCGAACAGCAACTCGACCGCGCCGCGCATGTCGAGGTCGGCCGCGGCCTGTTCATCGATCAGCCCCGCGCCCAGCGCCTTGCGCGCGATCACCTGCGGGTCGATTCCACGCCCGTCGTCGCGGACCTCGATCACGACGCTGCCGCCGGCGTGGCGGGCAGCGATCTGCAGCTTGCCGGTGCGCGGCTTGCCCGCCGCAACCCGCGCCTCGGGTGACTCCAGGCCGTGGTCGAGCGAGTTGCGAACGAGGTGCACGAGCGGGTCTCCGAGCGCGTCGACGACCGTCCGGTCGAGCTCGGTCTCCTTGCCGACGAGCTCGAGCTCGACCTCCTTGCCGAGCTTCGTGGACAGGTCCCTGACCAGTCGCGGGAAGCGCAGCAGGACGATGTCGACCGGAATCATCCGCACCTGCATCACCATCTGCTGCAGCGCCTGCGAGCTGCGGGTCAAATCCTGTACCGCCTGCTGCAGTCCGGCCACGTCGAGCCCCGCGGTAAGCGCCTCGACGGCGGTGCGGTGGATCACGAGCTCGCCCATCGAGTGCATCAGCAGGTCCAGCCGCTCGGCGTCGACGCGCACAGTTCGCGCGGCGTGCGAGGACGCAGTCGCCTCGGCCGGCGCGCGCGGCGCGGCCACCGCCTCGCCGGCGGTCGGCGCGGCCGTCTGGGCGGCGGCGGCCTGCTCCTCGGTCAGCGTCACGTCGACGATCGCGACGTCGACGATCGCGACGTCGACGATCGCGCGGACGGTCTCGGAGATCCGGTCCTGCTCGTGGGACGTGACCACCCAGGCCTCGACCTCGCGGCCCTTGAAGCCCTCGACCTGGTCGTGCGGGGGATCGCTGCGCAGCACCTCTCCGTTGTCCGCGAGCGCGTTGGCGATCATCAGCGCGCGGGCCGCCGGCATCAAGACCTCGTCCTGGAGGCTCACCTTGACGTGCAGAAGTTGCATCCCGTCGCTCAGCGCGGAGGCCGCCTCGAGCAGCTCCGGCGGGA
Organism: Solirubrobacteraceae bacterium; assembly: GCA_049518835.1. Classification (GTDB taxonomy): domain Bacteria; phylum Actinomycetota; class Thermoleophilia; order Solirubrobacterales; family Solirubrobacteraceae; genus Palsa-465. The sequence goes on along the minus strand of JBEKRJ010000883.1, from coordinate 1,535 downwards.
CCGTCACCGTTGCCGGCTGCTCGCCGGCGGGCGGCTGGCGACGGTCGTCGCCCTCGCGCCGATCGCCGGCCCGCCGGTCGGGCCCGTCCGAGCGCACGAGCTGGCGCAGGCGCTCGATCAGCGGCGCCGGGTCGAGCGTCTCCTGCCCGGTTGCCTCGATCGTGTCGACGCCCGCCGACAGCGCGTCCAGACACGCCAGCAGCGTGTCGATCGCCTCCCGGTCCAGGCCGCCGCTGCGCTGGCGCAGGAGCTCGAGCACCTCCTCCATCTGGTGCGTGAGCCCCGCGAGCTTGGCGAAGCCCATCGTCGCGCTCATCCCTTTCAGCGAATGGGCGCCGCGGAAGATCTCGTCGACCGTCGCCCGGTCGTCTGGGTCCTCCTCGATATGCACGACGGCGAGGTTCAGCTCCTGCAGGTGCTCGCGCGACTCGGCGAGGAACATCGGCATGTATTCAGAGGTATCCATCACGACTTCCTGAAGATGAACGGGTGACAAGGGACGAGTCCGAGCGACCTCGGGTCGGCGACCCGCTCGGTGGCGCCGACCATCAGGTAGCCGCCGGGGCGCAGCGCGCGGGCCAGCCGCGCGTGCAGTTCGTTGCGAATCGGCTCGGCGAAGTAGATCACGGTATTGCGGCACATGATCAGGTCGAAGTGCGCCGTCTGGGGCGTGATCCTGAGTAGGTCGCCGATTTCGAAGCGGGTCATCGCGCGAAGCTCTGGGCGCGCCCGCCAGCCTCCGGGCACGCGCTCGAACCAGCGCTTGAGCGCGTCGGCCGGAGCGCTGCGCGCGTCTTCGTCCGAGAACATTCCCTCCCGCGCGCGCGCCACCATTCGATGATCGATGTCGGTGCCATGGATCTGAGTCTTGGCACGGGGGATCGCGGCGGCGCAGATCGCGGCGAGCGTGAACGCCTCCGCGCCGTAGGAGGACCCGGCGCTCCAGGCCTTGAAGCTCCCGCCCGCGCCGAGCCCGGGGATGATCTCGCGCTCCAAGAACTGCCACTGCTCGGGGTTGCGCCACAGCTGCGAGACGTTGATCGTCATCCGGTCCAGCAGGGCGTCGAGCTGTGACTTGTCGGCTCGCAATCCCGCAAGGGCGTCGGTCAGGCGCTTGAACCCCTGACGTTCCAGGAACGTGCGTAGTCGCCGCTCCATCTGCTGGCGCTTGTACTGCGTCAGGTCGATGCCGCAGATCTCGCGCAGGCCCGCGCAGAAGCGCAGGTAGTCGTCGTTGACGATCGCGCTCATCCGCGTGCCTCGGTTGCGATCGCCTCGGCGAGACGCTCGAGGCTCATCACGTCGTCGGCGAGGTTGGCCTCGACGATCGCGCGCGGCATCCCGTACACCGTGCAGCTGTCCTGGGCTTCCGCGAGGATCCGCCCGCCACGGCGGCGAACTTCGCGTGCTCCGCGCAAGCCGTCATTTCCCATCCCCGTCAAAACGACCAGCAGCAGGCGCTCGCCGTACGTTCGTGCCGCGTCCTCGATCAACAGGTCGGCGCGGGGGCGCAGGCCGCCGATCTCGGGCTCGTC
>JBEKRJ010000882.1:0-2658 GCA_049518835.1 Solirubrobacteraceae bacterium | reverse complement strand
CCAGCACCTGCTTGTGCATCCCTTCTTCGAAGGGCTTGACCGTACCCTTGCCGGCGTCCTTGGCGGCGTACATCGCGGTGTCTGCGTTGCGTAACAGCTCGTCGATCCCGATTGAGCCGTCGCTGACGGCGACGCCGATCGATGCGCCAACGCGAAGGTCGCGCTCGGCGACCCGAAACGGTGCCGCCAGCTCCTCCAGCAGCCGCTTAGCGATCCATTCCCCGTCGTGTTCGTCGTCCATGACCTCGAGCAGCACCGCGAACTCGTCGCCGCCGAGCCGCGCGGCGGTGTCGGTGACGCGCACGACGCCGGCGATTCTCCTCGCGACGGCGCGCAACAGTTCGTCGCCGCTGGCGTGCCCGAGGCTGTCGTTGATCGTCTTGAAGTCATCGAGATCTAGAAACAGCACAGCCACCGGACGCCCGTGCCGGCGGGCGCCGGCGAGGCCATGTGCGAGGCGATCCTCGAACAGCGCACGGTTGGCCAGGCCCGTGAGCGAGTCGTGAAACGCCTGCTGGCGCAGCTCGTCCTCGAGCGCTTTGCGCTCGCTGATGTCACGCATGCTCAACACGACGCCTTCAATCGCCGGATCGCCGAGCCGGTTCTCGGCGACCGCCTCCAGGTGGCGCCAGCCACCGTCAGCGTCGCGAAACCGAGCCGTAAACGTGACCGTCCCAGGCTTGCCGGTCGCGGCCGACAGCTGCGCCTCGAGCAGCTGCGCGTCGTCTGGGTGCACGAGCGTGCCAAGCCGCTGGCCGACGAGCTTCGCGACTGGATGACCGAGGGCGCGCTCGAGCGAGCTTGACTGCCAGCGGACCGTCAGGTCAGGGGCGACGACGGTGATGATGTCGCTCGAGTGCTCCACGAGTGCGCGGACCCGCTCCTCCGCCCGCCGAGTGACCGCCTGTCGCTGTTCGACGAGCAGCGAGCGTCGGCGGATCCGGTACAGCTGGAGGCCGAGCAACACCAGGAGCACCAGCCCGATCAGCAGCGAGCCGATGTACGCCACACCCTCGCGGGTCGCCGCTTGGCTGGCCACCCGCTGCTGGGCCGACGCCGCCGCCAGCGAGTCGCGGTCCAGCGCGTCCAAGGCTGCGAACACCGTCTGGGCGTCGCGCAGTCCCTGCTGTGCAGTGCTGAGGCTGTCGCCATTTCGCACCATCGCCATGCCAGCGGTGAATAGGCGGCCGGCGTCGCGCAGCAGCACGACCGTCATCGCGCTGTGGTCGGCTACGCGCAAAGAGTTCACCTCGCCGCTCAGCTGGCTCCAGATCTGAAACCCATCCGACAAATACGCAGTCGCGTCGAGAGTGTCTGCGTGGCCGCCGGAGGACATCGCCGCAATCCCCTGCCACGCTAGCTCCCCGATTTCGTGACTGCTCCCCCGCACCTGCTCGACCAGCACCTGGACACGCTGATGATGCAGCTCGTCCCGTCGCCCGGTCTCGGCGACCGCGACCATCGCGACGATCACCGCCACGCCCGCGAGCACCGTGGCCAGCTGGCGCCACGGCAGGACAGAACCGCACTGGCGGACACGGAAGATCAGCCCCATGCCCTACACGTCGACCGATGCTTCGGGACGCCTGAAGCGACCTGGCCGCTAGCCGACGATATGCCGAGTCACTCTGACCGTCGGCCGCTACTCGCGCTCGCCGTCGCTGTGGATCTCAATCCGCCAGGGCGTTACCCCCCGACCGGCACGGTCGCGACCAGGGGCCGGGTCACGGTGAGTTCACGCCCGCGCCGGCGGACGGACTAACCGTCAGCGCGCTGCCGCCGAACAGCCGCACGGGCTCCGCGACGGCCTCCATCCGCCCGTCTTTCAGTATCTGCAGGGCAGTCGCGTCGCCAGGATAGTAGTCGAGTGGCACGATCGGTCCGGTTGACAGCGTGAACTGCTCGCCGTAGCGCGTCTGCAGCTGGGCGGCGATCGGGCTGTCATAGAAGGCGGGCTCGGCCAGCGACGTCGCCGAGTTGCGCTGACTGACCCGTGGCGCTGCGAGTGCGGCCGGCATCGACATCCCGAAGTCGACGTGGTTGATCAAGATCTGCACGACGGTCGTGATGATCGTCGAGCCGCCGGCGGCGCCGATCGCGAACACCGGCTTGTCGTGGCGCAGCGCGATGACCGGTCCCATGCTGGACCGTGGTTGCTTCGCGCCAGCGGGGAGGTTGGGGTCATACGCACCCGCGCTCGACGGCGCAAAGTCGAAGTCGGTCATCTCGTCGTTGAGCAGGAAGCCGTAACCCGGGACGACCTGGCCGCTGCCGCCGAAGAAGTTGATCGTGTTCGTGTAGGCGACGATGTTGCCCCACTTGTCCATCGTCACGATGTTGTTGGTGTGGTGGGCCTCCGGTGAGCCGGCGGCCCCAATGTCGACGGCCGACCCGCCGCACGTCGGGAACGGGCCGAACGGGTTGCCGGGCGCGACGGGGGAGGTCAGTGCGGTTTCGCCGATCAGGCAGCGGCGTGCGGCCGCGAACGCGGGGCTGAGCAATCCCGCGAGCGGGACGTTCACGAAGTCTGGGTCCCCGAGATAGGCGTTGCGGTCCGCATACGCTAGGCGCGACGCCTCCAGGTAGTCAAACAGCGCCGTCACCCGCGGCTCCTTGCCGAGGTCAAAGCCATTGAGGATGTTCAGGATCTCGCCCTCG
>JBEKRJ010000881.1:0-2659 GCA_049518835.1 Solirubrobacteraceae bacterium | reverse complement strand
CGTCGCTGAGACGTCGCCGCCGGTTCGCGATGGCTTGGATCACGATCGCTGCGATCGCTGCGATCGCTTGCATGCGGCGTTCGGTCGCTGAGGCATCGCCAGCGATGTGCGCCGACACTGAGGCGATCTGCTCGACCCTGGATGCCAGAGATCGTCTGGACGATCTGGCCGATGCGCTCCGATTTCGATGTGGGTTGTGCGATCGAATTCGACACTGCCGCAGAGGCCACCCGGAGCGAGCGGCGCTGCCGTCGCAGGTCCGGCGGCGTCCACGGCTTGGCCGGCGAGCTGACGGGCGTCGCCGGCTGACCCGGTCGCTACCTGGGCACTCGTGGCAGCGCCAGCCCCCACGCGCGCGACCTCGCTTACTGACGGCTCGGCTTGCAGAAGCATCGTTGCTGCCGTGCGCCCAACTGGTAGGCCGCGTCGCCGATACCACGCGGTCGGTCCAATCGTCCTCGAGCCGGATGGCAGCGACCTCCTAACAGGCAGGCGCACGGTCGCCGCCTGGGATACCCTTCGACGACCACACTCGCGGCCGCCGTGAGATACCGCGCGACTTCGGTGACCTCTCGACGCATCTGGCGGGCGGTGCAAACCACGACCCCACCGCCAAGGGCCAGCCCGAGCACCTCACGATTCAACGATCACAATTGCGAAACCAGCCCATTGCGTTCTCCCCTCAGTTCGCCACGAGGGGACTTCGGTCGACGTTGGCGATGTCGTCGCGTCGGCGGGAGGCGCGCGAGCCGCTGGTGGTGAGGGGGTGCGGGCCGGCCGTGTGGTGTGCGCGTTTGACGGCGAACATGGCGGCGTCGGCGCGGCCCATCAGGCTCTCGGAGTTCTCAGCGTCAGTGGGAAAGACCGCGCAGCCGATGCTCGCGTCGAGTTGCAGCTCGACACCGTCGATCGTGAACGGGTCGCTGAACGCGGCAGCAAGTCGAGCTCGCAGCGACGCGACGTCCGTGATCTGGCGGGCGATCAGGACCGCGAACTCGTCGCCTCCGAGCCGTGCGACGAGGTCGCCCGGGCGTACGGCCGACGTCAAGCGTTGGCCGACGGCGATCAGAAGCTCGTCGCCGGCTTGGTGTCCGAGCTCGTCGTTGACCGGCTTGAATCCGTCGAGGTCCAGGTAGGCGAGGGTCACCGTCTCGCCGCGCCGGCGAGCGTGGCTGACCGCGGTGCCCAGCGCGTCGGCGAAGTGGAGGCGGTTGGGCAGCCCGGTGAGATCATCGTGCAAGGCTTGGTGGGTGATCTGGTCGACGAGCCGGCCGTTCTGCAGTGCCGTGGTGGCTTGCGCGGCGACGCCCGAGAGCCGGTCCAGCAGGTCGGGATTGGGCTGCATGCGCTCGGCGCGATTCATGACCGACACCGCGAGGACGCCGAGCAGCGAATCGGGGGTCGCGAGCGGGACGATGATCGTCGCGACCGCGCCGATCCTCGCAAACAGGTCCCGGAGGACGGGGTCGCCGGCGCGCGCGTCCACGAACATCGCCTCAGGCTTGCGGTCAGCCAGCAGCCGCTCCAGCGCCCCGTCGGAGATCGAAGCCCGGCTGAAATGGTCGCCTTGGGCGATGTGGGCAGCGGGGCGGCTCGAGCTGGCGCGGCGAACGAATTCGCCCCCCGCGGGATCCCAGAGGTAGACCCCGACGCGGTCGCAGTCCACGACCACCGGCACCGCATCAGCGAGCTTATCGGCGACCTCGCCGCTGGTTCCAGCGGCGGCAAGAGCGCGCGCGAGCGACAGCAGCGCGCTTGACTGCTCATAGCGCCGGGTTGCCTCCATCAACGCGGTCGCATTGTCGAGGGCGCTGGCGGCATACCGCGCGTAGACGTCCAGCAACTCGCGTTCCTGGGGAAAGAACCGCCGGCCGGGCTCATACATCGCCAACAACCCGCCATAGTTGTGGCGGGCCGAACGGACCGCGACGACCAGCCAGTTCTCGGGCAGCGTCGCCGAGTGCTGGTCGAGGATCTGCTCGGCATACCCCGCAACCTCGTGCGCGGCGAACCCCTTGTGATGGCAATGAAGCTCCCCGTCGGGCGCGAAGCGGACCGCGAGGAGGTATCGCGGGGCGCGGACCTCGACCGCGGCGCGATCAGTGATCCGCGCCAGCGCATCACCAATCTCATCAGCTGCGATCAGATCCGCGGCCGTCGCGAAGATGCTGCGCAAGCGCCGGTGCGCGGCGGCGAGCTGCCCGCGAAGCGCCTCGACCTCCTCGACCGAGCCCACGTCGCCCATTGCGTCCAGGGAATCCCAGCTGAGGACGTAGCGGCAGTCGGGCGCTCCGAGTGCCGCGCACCGCTCGTGTTTGACAGTTGCCGGCGGGAGTCCGAACAGGATCGTCGGCTGCGACAGCAACCCACACGTCCACGCGCAGTGGTCGGCGTCACGGGGAAAGCCATTCACCGGGACCGCCACGATCTCGGCGAACCCCGGTCCGACGTCAACCGCCTCCAGGGTCGTCACCACGCTGTACTTGGTCGCGCTGGTCGCGATCTGGCGAAACACGTTCTCGGGCGACCCCAGCGACCGAAACAACGCGGCGACCGGCGACGCGTTGAGCCGCCGTGCCGCGTCTTCCCCCACCGCACGGGCAAACTGCGGATGCTGCGTCACCCGAGCGCCAGCCCGCCACAAGGCGACAGCCTCGTC
>JBEKRJ010000880.1:0-2661 GCA_049518835.1 Solirubrobacteraceae bacterium | reverse complement strand
GGGGCCCGGAGGCCGCCGCCGCCGCTGGCCGTGGGTGCTCGTGCTCGCAGTGCTGCTGGCGGCCGGCGCCGGCGCCGCGGCGTATCTGCTCACGCGCCCGGTCAAGGAGGTCGTGCCGACGGTCGTCGGCGAGCAGCTCGCCGTCGCGCAGGCGCAGATCCAGAACGCCAACCTCGCGGTCAGCGTGATCGACGTCACCGACCCCAAGGCGGCGGGGACGGTGATCCGCCAGGATCCACTCGGCGGCGCGAAGGCCAAGCAGGGCTCGACCGTCGCGCTGGTCGTGTCGCAGGGACCGGGCAACACGACCGTGCCGCCCGTGTTCGGGCTCAGCGAGCGCCAGGCGCAGCGCGCGATCGACGGCGCCGGGCTGAGCTGGCGCGTCCAGCAGGAGACCTCCCAGACCCTGCCCGGGGGCGAGGCGATCGGAACCGATCCTGCATCCGGTCAGCCGGTGCCGGTCGGCAACCGCGTGACCCTGCTGGTCTCTTCAGGCAAGCCGCTGGTCACCGTCCCTGACCTCAACGACATCGCGCAGGGGACCGCGAGCACGGACATCGCCAACGCCGGCCTGACCGTCGGCACAGTCACCACGCAGCCTTCCAGCACGATCCCGCCGGGCAACGTCGTCAGCCAGAGTCCCGCCCCCTACGCGCAGGTGTCACCAGGATCGACGGTCGACCTCGTCGTCGCGACCAAGCCGGCCCCGACGCCGGCGACCGCGACTGTCCCGTGGACGAGGGACGACACCCAGGCCACTGCAACGAACGTGCTCACGGGCGCCGGCTTCCAGGTCGCGGTGCAGGCCCGCGCCACCACCCGCCCCAAGCAGGACGGGCTCGTGTTGTCCGAGAGCCCGCACGCCGGCGCCAGTGCGACCAAAGGCGCGACGGTGACGATCGTCGTCGGCAAGTACACGCGCCCGGCGACCAGCACGAGCAGCTCGACGACGACCACGAGCACCACGACCACCGCGACGACCAGCTCGACCACGACTCCCGCGGCGAGCACCACGACGACGTGAGCGGCTTGCGCGTAGCAGTCCTCGGCGGGGGCCGCTCATCCGAGCACGAAGTCTCGCTTGCGTCCGCGAAGTCCGTTCGCGCCGGCCTGCGGGCCGCCGGCCACGCCGTGATCGAGGTCGAGATCGGGCGCGACGGCGTCTGGCGCCGCGACGGCGCCGAGCTCGCGCTCACGCCGGGTCGCGGCCTCGCGCGCGCAGACGTCGTGTTCCCGGTGTTGCACGGTCCTTATGGCGAGGACGGGACCGTGCAGGGCCTGCTCGAGTGCCTGGGCGTCGCATACGTGGGCGCAGGCGTGCTCGCGTCGGCGCTGTGCATGGACAAGGTCGCGTTCAAGGCCGCGATGGCACATGCGGGCGTGCCGCAGGTCGCCTACCGGGCGGTGCCGATCGAGCGCTACCGCGACGCGCCCGAGGACACGCTCGCCGAGCTCGCGGTGCTCGGACTGCCGGTGTTCGTCAAGCCGGCGCGGCTGGGATCCTCGGTCGGGATCGTCCGCGTCAGCACCGCGGTCGCGTTGCCGGCGGCGCTGGAGACCGCGTTTCGCTACGACGCGCTCGCGATCGTCGAAGCGGCCGCGACCGGGATCGAGGTCGAGTGCTCGGTGATCGGCAACGGCATGCCGATCGCGTCCGAGCCGGGGCAGATCCTGCTCGCGGCGGGGGAGGCCGGCTGGTACGACTACGAGGCCAAGTACACACCCGGTCGGATGCAGCTGATCGTGCCCGCGCGCCTGCCCGAGCAGGTTCGTCGGCGGGTGAAGGAGTTGGCTGTGTCGGCGTTCCGGTCAACCGGCTGCTGCGGCCTGGCGCGGGTCGACTTCTTCGTGCAAGGCGAGGATGTGCTGGTCAACGAGCTCAACACGATCCCGGGCTTCACGCGCACGAGCGTGTTCGGCTCGCTGCTGGAGGCGAGCGGAATTCCCTACCCGGAGCTGCTGGACCGCCTGCTCGCGTTTGCGCTCGAGCGCCACCAGGCCGAGCGCCGCCACGAACACTGAAGGGCACGATCCACGTTAGTCTTCCGCGCATGAGCGGCGGAGCAACGATCGAGTCGGTGGCGGTTGTCGGCGGGGGATTGATGGGGACCGGGATCGCGGAGTCGGTCGCGACGGCCGGACACCACGTGGTCGTGCGCGATGTCGACGAGGCGAGCATCGAGCACGCGCGCGCCAGGATCGAGACCTCGCTCGCCCGCGCGGTCCGCGCCGGCAAGCTCGATTCCGTCACCGCGGATCAGGTCGAGGGCCGGATCGAGCTGACGACCGAGCTGCACGCGATCATCGACGCCGACCTGGTGATCGAGGCGGTGCCCGAACAGCGCGAGCTCAAGCTCGCGGTGATGAACGCGATCGACTCGGTCGTGCCGGAGCAGACGATCGTCGCGTCGAACACGTCGTCGTTCCCGATCACCGAGCTCGCCAGCTCGCTGCGCGCGCCCGAACGCGTGCTGGGATTGCACTTCTTCTCTCCGGTTCCCGCGATGGCGCTGGTCGAGATCGTCGTCGGGCTCGACACCAGTCAGCAGACGGTTGCCGCCGCGCGGCAGTTCGCGGAGGGGATCGGCAAGCAGGTGATCGAGACCAAGGACCGCTCCGGGTTCATCGTCAACCGCCTGCTGGTCCCGTACCTGATGTCGG
>JBEKRJ010000879.1:0-2670 GCA_049518835.1 Solirubrobacteraceae bacterium | reverse complement strand
GGCGGCGCGGCAGGGCGTCCAGGGACGGACCGGCGCGCCGCGGCCCGGTGCGGCGTGCGCGGCGGCGCCGAGCACGACCTCGCGGGCGCCGAGCGCCGGGGCGAGCAGCCGGGCGCCAGTTCGGCCGGCGTCGTCGCCGATCCAGACCCGGGTCGTCAGCTCGGTCGCCGCGAGGCAAGCGGCGCCGACCGCTACCCGGCCGCCAGAGAGCGATCGGGCGGTCGCGCGCGCATCCACGCGCGGATACTCGCATGTCGCGCTCAGTCCGAGTCAGCTCGCCGAGCCTGGCCATGCTTACTGGGCTACGCTCGCCCCGCGGGTGCGGCCCTTCTCCTCGGGCGAGGACGCATTGTCTGGAATCTGGAAGGTCTACGGTTGTATCGGTGGACGACGACGCGATTCGGTCCCTCGTCACTCGACTCGCCCGAGCTCGTCCCTCGGGCGGTGTTGAGCGTCACTTGAGTTCGGCATCTGGGCGTGGTCTTGCGTCACTGAAGCACCTGCCGGTGCAGCTGACCGTCAAGCAGGGCAGCGCCGTCCGGCTCAGCGACCGGCTGACGCCGCACCAAGCCAAGAAGAAGCCCAAGCACAAGCGCCGCGGCTGAGCAGGCTCAGACACAGCGCCACGGTCAAGGTCGGGTTTCCATAACTCAGCTTCCGCGGGTTGGGGGGCGCACCCCCGTCCTGGGTGAAATTGCGCGGCGATGATCACGCGGCGGAGCTTGGCGAGCATGTCGGCGAACGACGGGGTGGTCTCGGTGAGGTACCACGGGGAGCGAGCGCGGTGCTCGGCGACGTCGCTGGGGTCGTGGCCTGAGAGTGCATACCAGATGATCGCCAGTGTCATGCACAGGAACTGAAACGGGACGGTCCGTTCGACGGCTTTGGGGGCACGGTTGCGCGCATCGCCGACGCCCGCCAGCTCCTTGCCTTCTTCGTAGGCGACCTCGGTCGGCCGGCGCTCGGCGTAGCGTTCGATCAGCTGCGCGGCGCTCGCGTCGAGGTCGGTGCAGACGAGCGCCAGCTCGTAGCCGGAGGGTTTGGTGCTGTCTTGGATGAGCACGACCTGGACGGGCTGGGATCCGAACGCGTCATAGCACAGGCATTGGAACGCGTGGGTCGTGATCAGCTCGGTCTTGGTGTAGCGGGTGACGGTCGTCTTGACCCATTCGGTGGCGGGATCGGCGGCGATCTGCGCCAGTTTTGGCAGCCGCGCTCCTGTCTTGGGCGGGCGGCCTCGCTTGCGCTGCCCGACGGGCGGGCGGGGCGCCGCGAGCCGGTGCAGCGCGGCGTCTGCGCGCAGGCGGGAGGTCATCGTGACGTTCTCCGGCAGGCCCGCGAACGCGCCCGAGGCGTACGCGGCGTCGCCGACGCCGTGGATCTTGCGGGCGGGAAACCGGCTGGCGAGCGGGCACAGCATCTCGCGGCCCAGCCGGGGTTTTGAGGGCCGCTCGGGGTCTGGCTTGCGCTTGGGGATCTCCTTGCGGCGCGGGAGCCAGAGGCGAAAGAGCACCAGCAGGCAGACGGTCCGCTCCAGAAACGCCAGCTTGACGTTGATCCCGGCGGTGACCCAGTTGTTACCCCACGCGACCGCACCCCGGTCTGAGTTTGCGGTCGCGTCGTGATCCCAGAAGCAGGCGTGAATCTTGCGCCCCCGGCGCTTTGCCAGCGTGTCATCGACCGGCACGACCAGCGGCGCGCAGGGCTCCAGCAGCCGCTCGACGATCAGACCCGCGACCCTGAGTCCGAGCTCTTGGACTGACCAGCGCGCACCGCTGAAGAACGGGTGCGCGCGAGCGTGATGCCAGACCCCGGACAGCCTCGAGCCGACCAGCATCCCGCACACGGTGCGCAGCGACGTCTGCGAGATCTGGCCGACAACCATCGTCCTGAACGTCTCAAACGTCGGGCGAGAGAAACATGGCGCAAACAGGAGCACAAGCTCCTGCAGCGAAGATGGGACGCAGAGCATCGGCGGCAACCTCCGGCGGCGCTATTAGCCGCCGCGGCGCTCGTCGAGAGGATCTCCAGCGTCTCGACAAGCAGATCGTCGCCCTGACTGTCTGATTCAGATATTCTGGACGGGTGCGCGAGATGTCGGCCTCCGAGGCCTCGAGGAACTTCTCGGCCCTGCTGGACTGCGCCGAGCACGGCGAGACGATCGTGGTCACCCGCTCCGGCCAACGAGTGGCCCTCATCACACCCGCGCCCCGCACCAACGGGGGCGCGCTGCGAGACGGTCTCAACCGCTGGCAGGACGCCGACGCGCTCGATGAGCAGTTCGCCGCGCACGTCGCTTCAGCTCGCGAAGCCAGTTCCGGCGAGCTGGACGCCGACGCGTGGCGCGGCTGATCCTCGATACCGGAGTGCTCGTCGCCGGCGCCCGCGGCATGCTCGACGAGTCGGAACTGGCCGAGGATGACGACGTGGCGCTGCCGGCCGTCGCGGTGGCCGAGTACCTCGCCGGCGTGTTGCTTGACGCCGACCCCGCGCGCCAGGCCGCTCAGCGCGCCTTTCTCACCGACGTGCTCGCCGTCACACCAGTCTGCGACTACGACCGCACGGTCGCCGAACACCACGCCCACCTACTCGCCCACGTCCAGCGGAGCGGCGAGCGGCGCGGCGCCCACGACCTGCTGATTGCAGCCACCGCCCGAGCGACCGGCCGCA
>JBEKRJ010000878.1:0-2672 GCA_049518835.1 Solirubrobacteraceae bacterium | reverse complement strand
GAGTGGACTCCAGAGTGGAACAGTTCGAGCAGATCAGACGGGACCGGGATCGGGACGGGCTCTCGATCCGGGCGTTAGCGGTCCGGCATGGCGTGCACCGGCGGGCGGTGCGTGATGCGCTGGCGTCGCCGGTGCCGCCGGTGAAGCGTTCGCCGGTGGGTCGCCCGGCCCCGAAGCTCGGTCGGTATCGGCCGGTGATCGATGGGTGGTTGGAGGCGGATCGGACCGCGCCGCGTAGGCAGCGGCATACCGCCAGGCGGGTCCATCAGCGGCTCGTTGACGAGTACGGTGCGGATGTCGCGGAGACGACGGTCTGGCAGTACGTTCGGGCGCGCAAGCGGGCGATGGGGTTGGCGGTCGGGGAGGTGTTCGTGCCGCAGGTCCACGCGCCTGGGATGGAGGGCGAGGTCGACTGGGGCGAGGCCGACGTGGTGCTGGGCGGGGTCGTGACGACGGTGCATCTGTTCGTGATGCGCGCGTCGTTCTCCGGGGCGGCGTTCTGTCAGGCGTCGCTGGTCGAGACTCAGCAGGCGTTCCTGGAGTTGCACGTGCAGGCGTTCGAGTGGTTCGGCGGGGTGTTCCCGAGCTTGAGGTTCGACAACCTGACCTCGGCGGTGAAGAAGGTGCTCAAGGGCCGCCGGCGGGTCGAGTCCGATCGGTTCGTCGCGATGCGTTCGCACTATCTGTTCGTCTCGCAGTTCACGACCCCAGGTATCGAAGGGGCCCATGAGAAGGGAGGCGTGGAAAACGAGGTTGGCCGCTACCGCCGCAACCACTTGGTGCCGGTTCCGCGTGTCGCGGATCTCGCCGAGCTGAACGGGCTGCTGCTCGCCGGCTGCGAGGCGGATCTGGATCGCCGGATCGACGGGCGGTCGGTGACGGTTGGTGAGGCGTGGGCGAGCGAGCGGCCGTTGCTGCTCGGTCTGCCGGCGGAGCCGTATGACGCGTGCGAGTCGGCTGCGCCCAGGGTGGACGCGAAGTCGTTGGTCACGATCCGTCAGAACCGCTACTCGGTCTCGGTCGCGCTGGCGGGGTTGAAGGTCTCAGCGCGCGTCGGCGCGAGGGAGATCACGATCAACCATGGTGGACGGGAGGTCGCCCGCCACGAGCGGTTGCACGGCAAGTCCGGAACGAGCGCGCAGCTTGACCACTATTTGGAGCTGCTGCAGCGGAAGCCGGGCGCGATGGAGAACTCGGTCGCGCTCAGCCAGGAGCGCGATCGTGGCTCGTGGCCTGATTGCTTCGATCAGCTGTGGGCCGCGTTGGTCGAGCGGTACGGACGCTCGGACGCGGCGCGGCAGATGGTCGATGTCGTGCTGCTGTGCCGTGAGCACGGCCCGGCCGGGGTGGAGCTCGCGGTCCGTGGCGCGCTCACCGCCGGCGCGATCGACGGTCGCGCGGTCGCGCTGCTCGTCCGCCGCGCGCAGAGCACCGAGCGGGCCGCGACGGTGCCGCTGGCGGGCCTCCAGCCGCGTCTGGAAGCGATCACCCGGCCGCTGCCGGACCTGACCGAATACGACCAACGGCATGGCCTGGAGGGCCGATCATGACCACCTGGCATCACTACTGCGAGCTGGACGCGTGCATCGAGAACGAGACCGACTGGACCGGCGAACGGGTGACCGGCTCGTTCGTGATCGTGTCGATGACCGATGATCGCTGCCGACTCGATACCGCCGTCTGCAAGCTCACGCTCCTCCAAGCGCGCAGGACCGCGCTCGAGCTGCTTGGGATCGTCGCGTGCGCCGAGGCTGCCAACGCGCGGAGCGGGCGATGAGCACCCCCGCACGTAACGCCCAAACCGCCGCTCTGGAGGCGCTGATCGAGGCGCACGCGATCGAGCTGAAACTCCCGACCGTCCGCCGCCGCTTCAAAACGTTGGCCGCCGAAGCGTTGCGCGAGCAGCAAACCCCCGTCGCCTACCTCGGCGCGCTGCTGGACGCCGAGATGTCCGAACGCGCGGAGCGGCGCGAGAAACGCCGGCTCAACGACGCGCGCTTCCCGCAGATCAAACGGCTCGAGGACTTCCGGTTCGCTGATAACCCCAACGTCCCGCAGGCCACGATCGCCGCGCTGGCCGAGGGATCGTGGATCGATGACCGCGAGAGCGTGATCCTCGTCGGGGACAGCGGCACCGGGAAGACGATGCTGGCCACGGCACTCGCGGTCTGCGCCTGCCACCAAGGACGTCGTGTCCGGTTCACGACGCTCGCCGGCCTCGCGAACGAGCTCCAAGAAGCCCAAGGCGGCCGCGAGCTCGCCCGCGTCGTCGCCCGCTACGCCCGGATCGAGCTGCTCGTATGCGACGAGCTCGGCTACCTGGCACTGCCCGACGGCGCCGCCGAGCTCGTCTTCCAAGTCCTGTCCGAGCGACACGAACGCGGATCTCTGATCATCACCACGAACCTGGCGTTCAGCGAGTGGACGAAGGTATTCCCCGACCCGCGCCTCGCGAAAGCCGTCGTCGACCGCCTGACGCATCGAGCGCACATCATCGACACCGGCAACGAGAGCTGGCGGTTCCGTCACGGCCTCGAACGCCAAGGACACACACACGCATGACCCCCCCGGCCCGGAACCGGTTAAACCGTGGGTATCGCGCACAGCCCCTCGCGCTACGCGCTCGGGCCTGCGCACGACACCCACGGTCAGGCTTTCCGCCGGGCGATCAG
>JBEKRJ010000877.1:0-2684 GCA_049518835.1 Solirubrobacteraceae bacterium | reverse complement strand
CTCTCGCTGCGCGGTCCGGACGGGACGCAGCTCCTGTCGGCCGGCGCGGTGGTCGCGTTCCCTCGGGGCAGAGCAGGTGTCCATAGCTTGGTCAACCGCTCCGACGCGCCCCTTCACTACCTCGTGGTCTCCACGACCAACCGCCCCGACGTCGTTGAGTACCCCGACACAGGCGCGACGCTCGTCGTTCTCGCCGAGCAGCGCCTGGCCTATCCGCACGGCGCCGACGCGGACCAAAAGCCCGTCATCGCCGAAGCGATGCGGGCGGCCGCCGACCGAGACGCCTGACGTTGCCGAGAACGCAGCAACGGCAGTGATGCGCTGTTCGAGGGCCCAGCTCGCCCAGCTACGCGATGCGCGAGAACCGATGTTACGCAGACCTGTAGCTACGGCCACAGCTACGCCTGCAGCTACAGCGATAGCTACAGGCGTCGCCGCTGTGGTGGCTACAGGCGACGCTACGACAGTCTGCACGCCGGCAGCGCGCGAGACCCGAGCTCGCCGCGACGCGTCGCGCGTCGACGGGCCGACGCGTCGCCGCCACCAGGCGCGCTGTGCGCGTGGGCGCCGTGCGGCGGGCCGATCCCGCCTGGTCTGCGTCCCGTCACGGCGTACTTCTGCAAGCGCTGCCGTCAGGCCGCCAGTCGCGCTCGTCTGCGCGAGCGCGGCCCCGTGGCCGCGCCCGTCCGCACCGCGAGCTGTGCGCGTCGTGCGATGGGCCGATCTGCGAAGACCACAGGGTCGAGAGCGTGTACTGCAGCAAGCGCTGCCGTCAGTCGTCGTGGCGGTTTCGATCGAGGCCTGGGCGACGCGTCGCTGCTGCAGCCGTCACAAGGTCCTGGACGACGCGTCGTCCGAGACCTCGCCGGCCGTCGGCGTCAGCGACGCGTCGTCCTCGTCGGCGACGCCCGCGACGCGTCGCCCGGGCCCAGCGCCGGCGGCCCGCGACCACCCGGGATGCCGCGCGGGCGATGCGGTTCGCGTTCGCCGACCGCGCCCTACCCCAGCAAGCGGGTGGTGCGGATCACCCGTACCGCCGTGATCGTCAAGCACGGAACTACCGGTCGGATCGAGATGCGCGTGCCGTTCGCCAAGGGCCACACCATCACAGACGGGCGTCGTGATCAGAACCGAACGGTGTCGCCGTCCCTCGACGAGGCTGCCGTCGTGCTCGGAGGCGTGAGCGACGCGCGTCGCCCGAGGCCCTCATCCGCCGGGGCCCGGAGAGATCCGCCGCCCCGCCGGCGTCAACGACGCGCGTTGACGAGGCGCTCTGGTGCTGAGACGATCCAGGTCGTGCTGGACGATTGGCTTCTGCCGAGGTGGGCGATCGGTTCGGTGCGCATGCACCTCGAAGTCGAGGAACTCATCCTCGCGGTGCTCCTCTTTGACGCGATCGTCCTTCCTACGCCGGCGAACGACTCAGAGTTCGACCGCTGGAAGCAACGCGGCTGGGAGCCGGAGGAGCAAATGTTCCGGCGAATCAACCTCGGAGATATGGTGTACGAGGTTCCGTGGGACGAGCAGCTCCGCGCGGAATGGAGCTTGCGCTGGGACCAAATGCGGAAGATGGGATCGGAAAGCGAGGCGCTCGCGTACGGCCTGACACCCAACGTGATCGCGATGAAAGCCTGGCAGGACGTCTTACAACAAGCTCAGGAAGAGGGACGGGCGGTCGATCGCCCCGTGCCTGTGGCCTGGTATCCCCATGGGGAGGAACCGCTTGCACAAGAGGACTTGGCGATCCTCACCCAGGACAGCGCCCCGCGCGTCGAGGCTGCAATCGAACGTGATGCCGCCTTGCTCTTCCGCCGCGAGATCAGCGTCCCGGCGATCAGTGATCCGGATGAAGCATTAGACGCCGCAGTTCGTCTCGCTTCGACCTCGGAGTTCGTGAAGGCACGACGTGCGCAGTTCGACTGGGAGTTGAAAGTCGCGGGCCAGAACATCGATCTCGACGAAGCGATCGATGGTCTGAAGCAGGCCGCTCGCGACTACAACGAGAAGATCACCGAATTCTTTGGTTCGAAAGCGATGGCGAAGCGGGTTGCGAAAGTGCTGGTGCCTGCGACCGCCACGCAGGCGGCGAAATTGACGGCAGTCCCCGGTGCCGGAGGGGCAGCCGGCTGGGGAGTGCGTAAGGTCATGGCGAGATTCTGTCCATTGAATGACTACCCCGATCCGGCGAGCGTGGGTGCAGCGTTGGGCATGGTTCAGCGCCGGATGTCGGCTCTGATGACCGAGGTCGGAGCGCCAGCCACTCCCCACCCGACCCATTCGCTCTGACTCGCGTCGCGACGGTTGGCCTGCATCGGTGGTTCTTCGGCCGCCAGCCCTTGCGCCTAGCGTACGTTCCTGTTCCATTGCTACCGGAAGGCCCGGGTTCCGAGCGACGGACAAAGGATGATCCGCTCCTTGATCTCGACGTCGTGCGGCGCACCGATCAGATCGCCCATCGTGCGGAACTGAATGCGAAGATGCGGGAGGGCCGGCCGCAGCAGCGCGCGACGCGTCGCCGGCGGCCCCACCTCGGATCCCCCCGACCACGCGTCGTCCCTCTGACCTAGATCAGTGGTTAAGGGCACCTGAAAGGCGTCGTGTCGGCATTGATGTGATTTGAGTGGCGGCGGCTCCGGGCGCGAAAAGCCTGGAGATGCGTGGTTGTTCTGTCCGAGGGGAGTGTC
>JBEKRJ010000876.1:0-2687 GCA_049518835.1 Solirubrobacteraceae bacterium | reverse complement strand
AACCCAGATGATCGAACAAACCGCAGGCGAGCCGCCTGAGCCCGAGAGCTATGTGCCGTATGTCAGCGCCGGCGGGCGGTCGCTGCGCCCGGAGCTGCGGACCGCGCCGCCGCCGGGTTCGCACGCGCGCTGGTCTGAGCTGCCCGAAGGCGAGCGCGAGGATCGGCCGGTCAGCGACGAGGAGCTGGCGTTGCTGTTCGAGACCCGCCGCAAGCTGGTCATCAGCCGCGTGACGCGGATGCTGCGCTGGCTGCCCGACGGCGAGATTGTCGAGGACGCGGTCCAGCAGGCGTTCCTCGAAGCGGTCAAGACCCGTCCCGGCAGGCCGCCGATGCCGCTCGCGTGGATCACCACGGTGGCGTACCGCCGCGCGATCAATCTCGCCGAGCGCAAGGCCCGCCAGGACCCCGAATGGCCGCCGGTCCCCGAGCAGCCCGACTTGCGCCTCGGGCACGGGCACGCGACCAGCCCCGGGCTATGGGTCGAGGCGACCGAGCTGCTACGCGCCGTCGCGGGGCTGGCGGAGCGCGACCGGCGGGTGGTCACGCTCGCCGCCGCCGGCTACACCCACCAGGAAACCGGCGAGCAGGTCGGGATGACCGCGCGCGGGGTCGAGAACGCCGTCAGGCGCGCCCGACGCGCGCTTCGCCAGCAGACCGCCGGATAGCGAGGCGCTACCGCCGGCCGTGTAACCACGCGCGCCCGACCAGACGGCGGCGCGCCGATCGAGCTTTCCCGCAAGCGCTCGTGACCTTTCCCGCCCCTGGGGGGTCGCGAGCCGCTCGCAGCTAACCGGGGGGCGCCCGTGCCGCGACGGTCTCGCGGCAAAGACAGAGCCCCGCCGAAACGACGGGGCTCGATCACACACACAGGAGGCTACCACTATGGTCCCGCAACTCGTAGCCCGCGTCGACGGGCTCCCCGTCTCGCTGCCCGACCGCGAGGTCGTGTGGCCGATCCCCGACGGTGAGCGCGAACGCGCCCGCTATGTCGTGCCGGCAAGGACCCGCGCGCGGATCGCACGGCGAACCGCCGCCGTGCACGCGGCCGTCACGCCGCGGTTCGCGCACACCGTGATCGACGCGGGTGCGTCGCCGTATCTCGACGAGCTCGCCGAGGCCGACGAGATCCTCGCCGCGTTCGAGCAGGCAGGGCTCGTCTGATGCGCGGCCATCACAGCCCGTGGGGATGGGCGGCCGTGATCCTCGTCACGGTCACGTATGCGCACGTGATCCTCGAGCTCGCGGTCGCGGTGCTCGCGGTCGCGTTCGCGGCGAGGGTGATCATGTCGCCGACGCCGGGCGTGATCGCCAGGCGTGTCCGCCGCCGGATCCACGAACAGCGCGCCGGACGGGTCGCGCAGCCGCCGGCGACGATCGACGGCCGCGCGGTCGACCGGTCGCTTGACCGGCCGCAGCCGTCCCGGGGCGAGCGGCGCTAGCCGGCTAGCGAGGGTGGCGCGCGGGCCGTTGGGCTCGCGCGCCGCCCGTGCGCGCCACGAACATGGATCGAGTCGAGGAGGAGCAAGTAATGCGACTGCTTGCGTTGGAGCAGCGGGTCCGCGACGATCTGGCTCGCTGGTACGGGCCGGTCGCGAGCCGACGCTACGAGTTGGCGCTGCGCGCGGTCACGGCCTGGCTGGCGGACCTTCGCGCAGTGCTCGCAAGCCGAAGCGCCAGTCGCCATTGGCGGCGGTGCGAGCAAGAACGACCGTACTCGCCGCTCGCCGGGTGTTGGCGAACAGCGTTCTCGCCCCAGGACGCGCCGAGCAGGCACGGCACGCCGCGGATCGCGGCCGGAGCGCGCGAGGGCAGGATCGTCGTCGACGTGATCGGCCACGACGGCGCGACCGCGATTCGGGTGCTGGCGATCGGCCCGAAGCACGCCGGCAAGGGGCTCGGGCGCCAGGAGTGGGTTTACATGCAGGCCGAGCGCCGGCGCCGGCACGCATATGCGAGCGAGCGTGGGGGGTGACGTGGATGAGCGTGTCGGGATTCGCCGGCCGCGGCGGGTGGTAGCGTCGGCTGATGGAGCTGTTTGAGTTCACAGCCAGCCAGCAGGCGGCGATCGACCAGTTGCCGGCGCTGTTGATGGCAGCCGGCAAGGGGGCTGGTACGCCTCCGGTGCGAATCGAGCAGGAGGCGGTGCTAGTGCCAGTGGCGCTGTATGAGCTGCTGCTGGGGCTGCTCGACGAGCACGGTCTGGCCGGGCAGGTGAAGCTGGCGGTCGACGCCGACTATGCGCGGCAGGAGCACGAGCTGCGCGCGACGGCCGGCGAGCTTGGGCTCGACCCCGAGATGGTGGCCGGCGGGCCGCAGACGACGACACCTCCGTCCGCTACCTGAACTGCCGTCGCGTTCGACGTAACGACGCGCTCGGACTGGCGGCTGGGCGCTGGGTCGCGCTGCGCTGCGTCCTGACGGGGTAAGCGTTGCATCCGGTCGGCGAGCGGTCAGCTGCAGCGCGCGGATGTGCGGAACACGCTCGCCCAGGCCGCTAGGACGCCCGCAAACGCGGCGATGCGAGTGAGGTTCCAGTTCGCCGAGCAGGTGGGCGGCAGGTTCGACGGTTCCGCGTCGCGAGGGCCGCAGAAGCGTCCGCGCGAGACGCGTACGCCAGCCGGACGCTGCGGCTGAAGTGGCTGCCGTGGCTGCTTGGCATGGCACTGGCAACGACACAACAACCTA
>JBEKRJ010000875.1:0-2692 GCA_049518835.1 Solirubrobacteraceae bacterium | reverse complement strand
GGCCGTCGGGTGTCATCCGCTCGGGGGCGCCGAAGCGCAGCTCGTCGGGCACCATCGGCGCCGGCCTGGCCGCGCACAGGCGGTACAGCTCCGGACGGGTCTGCCGCGCGAGCGCGACCAGGTCGGTGAACCCCTCGGTGGCGATCAGCGCCGTGCGCGCTCCGCGCCCCTCGAGCAGCGCGTTGGTGGCGACCGTCATCCCGTGCGAGAATGCCGCGACGTCCTCGGCGCGCCGTCCGGCGCGGTCGAGCACCAATCGCACAGCCGCGATCACGCCCTCTGACTGATCATCCGGCGTCGTCGGCGCCTTGGCTGTGACGAGCACGCCGTCGAACGCGAGCACGGCGTCGGTGAACGTTCCGCCGACGTCGACGCCTAAGAGCATGGCGCAACGGTAACCCGTGCGTGGACGCTACGCGGCGAGGGACTCGGTCTCCGCGAGGTGCTGGTGCGACGGGCAGTAGCCGTTGTGAGCGTGCGGCATGCGCTGACAGGGGGTGCCCTTGCGCGTGCTGGCGCGACACTGCAACGGGTTGCCGTACACGTCGACTCCGGTCTGCGGCTGACGCGCGAGGAACTCGTCCGCGAACCCGAGGTAAAGCTCGATCACCCGCAGGGCGCGTGCTTGCGCGTGCATCGGGAGGTACGCACGGATGTCGCAGAACAGCGTGCGCGCCGGGCGCGCAAAGTAGTGGCGATCGGTCGCCAATCGCTGCACCGCCGCCTCGCACGCCCGCAGGACTCGTTCGTGATTCCGAGACGCACTATGCGGTTCCTCGACGATGTCTGAAGCCAGTTCCCGGTAAATGGCTCGACTGAACCGGTACATGCAGATTCCTGCTCCTTTCGTGGCGCCAGTGCGCGAGCACAAACGGATAATTCCCGCAAAGCGCCGGCGCAATCACGTTCGCGCGTCGCCGGCGAGGAAGATGTCGCCGGCAACGGGTAACGGGACGTGTCACCCGGTTTGGAGTCCGTTGAGTTGGGTATTTAGGATTGGTTCTTCGCGGCCGCGGGCAGAGTTACTGCCATACCTCCAACGCCGGCGCGGCGTCGTTCCTGACAGTCACATGGCGCTGGTCGAACGCGGGGTCAGTGTCGGGGAAGTCCCGTCGGCGGTGCGCGCCGCGGCTCTCGGTGCGCGTCAACGCGCACGCGGCGACGAGTCGCACGAGCGGGTGCGGGTCTACCCTGAGCGAGTGCAGACCCGCGGCGTCGCGCTCGATCCCGGCATGGCGCCAGAGCGCGGCGCGGCTGGCGTCGCTGAGCGCCGGCGGCGGCGCCGGGGGTGCCGGACGCTGCGCCTGCGCCTGCGCGAGTGCCGCGTGGCTCGGCGCCGGCTCGCCGAGCGCCGCCCGGGCGGCGCGAGCGCCGAACACGAAGCACTCGGTGAGTGAGTTGGAGGCGAGCCGGTTGGCCCCGTGCAAGCCGGTGCAGGAGCATTCGCCGACCGCGTACAGGCCCGCGACGGTCGCGCGGCCCTCGAGATCGGTCGCGATCCCGCCCATCATGTAATGCGCCGCCGGCGCGACCGGGACCAGCTCGTGCTCGGGGTCGATGCCGGCGCGCCGCAGCGCGGCGACGACGTTCGGGAACTGGCCGGGATCGATGTCGCGCATGTCGAGCGCGACCGATGTCGCGCCGCTGCGGAGCATCTCGCGCGCAACCGCCCGCGCCACCTCGTCGCGCGGCGCGAGCTCGTTGACAAACCGCTGCCCGGCTGCGTCGAGCAGCCGCGCGCCCTCCCCTCGGATCGCCTCGGTCACGAGAAAGCCGTCGGCTCCGTTCGCGGCGGCGACCGCCGTCGGGTGAAACTGCATCAGCTCGAGATCGGCGAGCGCCGCGCCTGCCGCGAACGCGAGCAGCAGCCCGCCGCCGGTGGCGACGGCAGGGTTGGTGGTGCGTGCCCACGACGCGGCTGCGCCCCCGGTGGCGAGCACGACGGCGCCGGCGCCGATCGTGGCGCCGTCGTCGAGCCGCACGCCGATGCACCGCCGCCCGCTGACCGCTTCACCGCCGTCACCACCTCCGGGGTGCGTGATCAGCGCGTTCGCGCGGCGACCCTCGAGCACCTCGATCTGCGGGTCCTGCGCCACCAGCGCCGACAGCTGGCGGATCAGCCTGCGGCCGGTCGCCGCCCCCCCGGCGTGCACGACGCGCCGCCTGCTGTGCCCGCCCTCGAGCCCGAACGCGAGCCGGCCGCGGCGGTCGGCATCGAAGCGCACGCCGAGGCGAGACAGGTCCTCGACCGCCAGCGCCGCCTCGTCGCACAGGACCCGCGCCGCCGACAGGCGAACCGCTCCGCGACCGGCCGCAAGCGTGTCCGCCAGGTGCAACTCGGGGCTGTCGTCGGCCGCGAGCGCAGCCGCCAAGCCGCCCTGTGCCCAGTAACTGGACGACTCGGCCAGCTCGGTCGCCGACACGAGCGTCACCCGCGTGCCGGCCCGGGCGGCGCGCAGCGCCGTGTAGAGCCCGGCCGCGCCGGCGCCGACGACCACCACGGGGGTCTCGAAACTGATCAAGCAGCAGTACCTCTCATCAAGTAGCAGTACGGTACTCGCGAGATGGCGGCCGCGCCTGTCTATTTGCACCATCGCTCGTCGCTGGAGCACGACACCGGTCCGCACCCCGAGCAGCCGGCGCGGATCGCCGCGATCGAGCGCGAGCTGGAGCTGCGCGGCTGGATCGGATA
>JBEKRJ010000874.1:0-2693 GCA_049518835.1 Solirubrobacteraceae bacterium | reverse complement strand
CGCGAGCTGCTGGCGCGGGCGGTACCGGGTGGGATCTCGCGGTGCCGGGCGACCGAGTCCGCGCAGGCCGGCCGACGGATAGCGCCCGATCGTGTGCCGGGAACCTTCGCGCACTGCCTCGCAGCCGTGCCCGGCGAGGCGCCGCTCCAGCTCGCGACACTTCAAGCGGGTCGATCGTGACACGCGCTCGACGTGTCCGTCACCGATCGGTAGCTCACGGCTCGCGACGGTCGACGGTGCCGTTCGTCACGGCACCGCGATGGAGCTCGCTGTCCGTGGCGCGCTCGCGGCCGGCGCGATCGACGGGCGCGCAGTCGCGCTGCTGCGCGAATGCCGACAGCGGCCCGAGCCCGAGCCCGAGCCCCTCGAGACTCCCCGACCGGCTCGCCGAGCACGATCGGCCCGCCCTGGGCCTGGGCGAATACAACGAGCTGATCGACAGCGAGCTGGTGGGTTCATGAGCGGCGCGCGGCGGGAGATCGACGAGTCTGCGAGCCCGCCCGCGAGGGCTCGGCGGCTGCAAGCGGCTGCTGGTCCGCGTGCGTCTCCTCGACGACGGCGTCGAGCACCCGCAGCCCGACGCGTACATCGATCTGCGGCCCGGTGAGGCGCGCGAGCTTGACTGCTCGCCGGCACAGGACGCCGAGCGACCACGCCGAGCACGCGCGCTCGTGACGGTGGCGTTCGAGATCAGCTCGACGCCGGCGCCGACCACGCACTGAGCAGCCCGTGGTCGACCGACGCCTGATCGATGGCGGCGAGCGTCGCCGCGATCCGGGATCTCCTCGGCCGGAGGCTCCCGACCCGTCTACCCGCGGCAGGGACGCGAACATGTCGTGGTCGGGTGCTGCATCTTGACGTCGCGGATCCTACGGTCCGGTGGAGGCCGGCCGGCAGCTGCCGGCCGGCCTCCACCGGGGTCGCGTCACGCCGGCTTCAGCGTGCCACCGCCGGCCAGGGTGTACGTCTTAGCGCCCAGTACGCGGTTGCCGGCCAGCGCCGAGTCGTACGTGACGAGATGCCCGTTCCCGACGATGTTCGTGATCCGGCCACGAGACATCGTCGCCCCGGTCAGTGTGGTGAGAGTGGAGTTACCGCTCACCGTCCACACGCTCCCCGTCTGGAGCGTCAGGGCGGCAGCGGTGATCGCGCCCTTCAGTGTCGTATGGCTGAGGATCGCGCTGATCGAGCCGCTGCCCGCGGCGACGAGATCGCCGCTCAGGCGCTCGCTGCTGGCCTGGAACGTGGTCACGCCGGGGCCCGTGTTGCCGGACCCGGTCCCGGTGCTGTCGGATCGCAGCAGGACGCCCGATGCCGCCTTGATCCGGGCGCCGCCGGAGACGTTGATCACCGCCTTCTCGTTGGTGACATAGAATGCGGGGCCGGCCTTCGCGTTGAGCGAGCCGCCGACCATCGTGTACGAGCCGGTGCCGGCGGCGGCGTCCCCGGACATGCTCTGGTAGAGCATCACCCCGCGCTTCACCGTCCCGGTCAGCGAGCTGTTCGTCACCGCGATCGAGTTGGCACCCTCGACCACGGCGGCCTCGGAGCCCTGGGCGAGCATCGTCGCATCGCTCACGGCGATCGTGCCCGTCGAGTAGATGCCGGGGGAGGTCGCGCCGGTGGTGATCATCGTGCCGCCGCTGACGGTGACCGTGCCACCGCCGCGGTCCGTGGCGACGGCGGCCGAGCTGCCGCCCGCGGTATGGATCATCACGTGGTCGAGCGTCAGCCGCCCGCCGCCGCTTGCCATCGCGCCGTGCGCATACTGACCGTGAGCGGTCAGCCGCGTGCCCCGAACGGTGACGGCGGCGCTCGATCCGTACGCGAACACGGCATTCGCCCCGGCGCCCGAGGTGGTCACGGTGCCTGCAGCGAGGTTCACCCGGCCGCGCCCGCTGGCCAGCACGCCGGCGTCAAGGCCGTAGAAGCTGCTGGCGTCAGAGGACTTCGAGCTTCCGGTCGTGGTCACACGGCTCCGTCGCACCGTGACGGTCCCGCCGGTGACCAGCAGCCCGGACTGATCAGAGCCGGTGGCGGTGATCCGCCGCCCGGAGAGGACGGCCGTCCCGCTGGCGCGGGTGTAGCGGCCGGTCGCAGTGTAGTTGGAGGACGTCGTCGACCCGCCCGGCGGGGGCGCGGGTGGCGACGCCGCAGTTGCGGCGGTGGTGGCGGCGGCCGCTGGTGTCACGGCGGTGGCGGTGCGCTGCGAGACGTTGGAGCTGCCGCAAGCGGCGGTGAGAGCCGCCGCGCCGGCGACGGAAGCCAGGCGCAGTCGGCGCGAGGTGATCGTCATGGTGATCCTCAGCAATCGAATTAGGTGAATAGCCCCAGCATCGGAGCGCGGCGTCAGATCCCCGTTCGATGTCCGTCGGAGTCACGTAAGAACGCGGCCACTCGCAGCTGTCGCATGCGCGTTTGTGCTCACATTCGCGCGGGACCGCTCGCTTGGCCGAGATCGGCGAGTGGCGCCTTAGCCCCTCCGAGCGTGCTCGGTTCAGGTGGTGAGCTTGAACTGCACCATCAGGCGGTTGAGCTGTTCGACGTTGCCGGTGTTCTGCGTCTGAGGTCGTTTCCGAAATTCGCCGTTTGTTACGCCATGCCGTTGCGTGTGCAACGATGCTGTGAGGGGTCAGACGGGCGCGAGGAGGAGCATGTCCGAACTACAGGATGCCAGCCGTCGTGGCGGTCGT
>JBEKRJ010000873.1:0-2694 GCA_049518835.1 Solirubrobacteraceae bacterium | reverse complement strand
CGACCCCAACCCCGACGCCGACCCCGACCCCAGCGCCAACGCCGACGCCGACCCCAGCGCCAACGCCGCCGTCGAGTGCGGCGGCATCAGTGCTCTCGCTGGGGGCTCCGGCCGCGACGTGCACGAAGCCTGGCTCGTGCACCTATGCACCCGCGCAGCGTGTGCTGAGCACGCTCGGCGGCAAGAAGCCGCAGGGCACGGTGTACCTGGAGACGGCAGCCGGTACGCCGATCGCGGGCGCGCAACTGAAGATCGTCGACGGGAAGAGCACGTCGACGGTGAGGACCGGTAGCAACGGGACCTCCTCGTTCAGCCTCGCGGCGGGACCGAGCCGACAGGTCAAACTCTCGTACGAGGGTAGCTCAGCGCACTCGAGCGCAAGCCTGACGATCTCGGTCGAGGACCACGCCTACGCCACGATCCGTCTGGCCCGGGCAACGGCCGGGAAGGCGATGTTGGCCGGCAAGGCGATCGGGACCAACGGGAAGCCGGCGAAGCTGCCGGTGAAGGTCCAGTACCTAGCCGCCGGCGACCAGTGGCACACGATCACCACAGTCCATTCCTCGGCTGCCGGACGGTGGCAGGCGAGTGTGGCCTGGCCGCTGAAGGCTCACACGGCTAGCGCGCGCACGGTCAACTACCGGGCAGTAGTGGCGGGTAACCCGTCGCCTCAGCTCAGCGCGCGCGTGAAGTAACGCGAGGAAGTGCCAGTGGTTCTCGGCGGGCGGCCTGCGTAATCGGGCCGCCCGCCCGGGCCGTTACGAGGCGCGAAGCTGGATCGTCCAGTGGCCCCTGGCGGCCACCCGGAGGCCTTTGTACTCGCCGCGGGCGAGCCGGACCCTGCCGGTCGCGGCGCTGCTGTTCACGAGCAGGAACCCGTGAGTGTTGAAGATCTGGATCGGGCCTACCGTGGTCGACCATTGGAGCACCACGGTCGTCTTCTCTGACAGGGTCCCGATCGGCTGGTTGCCGGTGCCCGTGAGGGTACTCGTCACCACGCCGGCGGAAATGACGGGCTGCTTGGCGTGAATCACGGGACGAGCGACGGTCTTGGCGGCAACGACGTGCGCGACGGCCTGCGAATGCTTCTTGGAACTCCTCGCCGGGGCGGTCTTGCTGGCCTTGCCGCGGGCGTGGGCTACGCGGGCATGGCGCGCGGGGGTGACCGCTTGGCTCGCGGTCGTCTGCCCCGCGACCGTCGCCGTCGTCGATGACGACGTTCCGCTGCTGCCGCAGCCCGCGAGCACGACGGCCACCGTCAGTGCGACCGCGGCTCGACGACGGATCGGCAGGTTAGCGTTAGGACTGGACTTAGGCGCGGTCACGGTCTGAGCTATCGGCCAGGAGATCAGGAACTTGATCGATCCGCCGATCGAGCAACGGCAACGGCTTCCACGACGGCGCCCCGCCCAGATACACCGCAGGGTCATACCCAGGACTCGTCCGCGCCCACCGCAACAGCACCACCGAGAAAACCGCCAGCGCCGCACCACCGAGCCACCAACCACGCCCGCACCACCCCTTGCCAGCCGATCGCGCAGACAGACAGCACAGCGGCTCGCCATCTGCCTGAACAGCAATCGCCGCGGTGCTTGCGGCCGCCGAAACGCAAGCGAGATCACTGAGTGCGCGCCGGCGGTGATCGGCGCGACCGCTGCGGAGCTGCCGGATGAGGCCCGCTGCCCTGAGTGCGACGGCGAGCTTCGTTTGTGGCCGAACACGTCAACCGCCACGTCCGCTTGGAATCAGTAGTCCCCTACACGGGCGAGCAGTCCCCTACGACGGGCGGGCCATGGGCTGCGCACACGATGCGAGGTTGCCCGGCCGGATCAAATGGATACCCCATTGGCGACAACGAGATCGTCGTTCGCGCAGTGGCCAATGGCCAGCGGCTGAAGCTTCAAGTCCTCCTGCTTTCGCGCTCCGGACTTCTCCTTTCTCTTGAGCGCCGGACTTTCGCTTGCAACGGCGAGGAGGCGTCGGACGCCGCGTCTGTGGAGTTCCGCTTTGGCTCGGGGACGTCGTCACGTGGAGCTATGCAACGAACAGAAGTCCGCCGGCTTGGGAGCGGTGGTGACGTGCAGGTCGGAGTCCGTGACGTGCCGCCTGCCGCCCGGTGGATGCGGCCGGACAGTGGATACCGCCGAGCGTCGATGGAGCCGGACGGTGCTGGCCGCGCCCGTGCTCGCGGGAGAAAGCGTGCTCTCGGCCGCAATACAACGGATCAACACCCGAGTCGCCGCCGCCGACTCATTGATCAGCCGGTGAGCGCCACCCGGCATGACTACGTCCCGACTGCCAGCACGTCCTGCCCATCCCGGTGGCGCCGCGTCGGCGTGCCGGCGAGCACCAGGATGCACTCTTCGTTGCCGGTCTCGTAGCGGTAGCGGCCGTTGCGCTCGCCAGGGTCGAACTCGTAGACGGTCCCGCCGAGCAGCTCGCCGCCGAGGAGCGGCCCGATCTGCCAATAGCAGGTCCGGAACGCGGGCGGACTCTGCGTGTCGGGCGCGACGTCGACCGGCCATCAGCGCGAAGGCGCTCCGGTTCGCACCTCAGGCGGGCCGTAACGCACTCCGGCGATGGCAAACAAAACGCGCGGGAGGCCTGAGAGCGGTTCCTGGCTGGTTCTGCTTTGTGATATTCGCTGAGGCAGGGACCGTGGACCGCGATGGTTGCATTCGTTGAGGGATCGGT
>JBEKRJ010000872.1:0-2698 GCA_049518835.1 Solirubrobacteraceae bacterium | reverse complement strand
GATGCGGCGAGCCGGATGAGGCTCACCTACACCTCCGCGGCAGCGATCAGGATGGAAGCGAGATGGAAGCCTGATCCCGCCAGACCCGATCTGCGGCGAGCGCACGACCTACCCAAATCGCCCGTGCTGCCTGCAGATGCCCACGTCCGACCTGCGCTGACCCGCGGCTGCCCATGCCTCGTAATGAAGGGGTCCCCGGTTCGAGTCCGGGCGTCGGCTTTGAAGTAAAAGCCCTGCTAACACGCATGTTTGTCCCAGGGCTTCCGAAGGCTCGATTTTGGCCACGACGTCCATTTAGCGATTTTAGCGTCCACTAGCTCTGCGGGGGTCGCGCTCGGAGAGGGCGCGGAGAGGCTTCGTCGCGTCGTCCGTGGCGACGGTTTGGCGGGTCCGTAGCGCCCGCGCGGCCCGGATCTGTTCGTCCGCCGGAACCTGCTTCCCGTCCCGGTTCTCGATCACGCCAGCGTAGTGCTGCTCGATCATTGTGATGCTGGTGCCGCACTGCTTCGAGATCGTCGTCAGCGGGACGCCTGCGTACACCTGAACGGTGATGAAGCTCGAACGCAGGTCGCGCGGGCGGGTGCCGTCGTGCGCGGCACCCGGGTACGTCGGGACGTTTCGTCGGTTCGCCGGCCGTTCCTCGCCTCGCCAGATCCGCGACCGCCAGTTGCGCCAGTCGTCGTCGGTCCAGAAGCCGCCGTCGTGGGCGGGGATGACCGGCTGCTTTGCCTCGGGCCGGCCGGAGGCGAGGAACCATTCGCGCAGGTCCTCGGCGAGCGGGGGCGAGCAGCGGCGTGAAGCGGACGCGGTGACGCTTGGGTGTCCCGGTAACGGATTGCGCGCTCGCCGATGTCCTCCCAGGCGAGGCGGCAGACGACCTCCTCGGGCCGCGGGCCGGAGTAGGCGAGCAGCGAGACGAGGGTGCGGTCACGCGGGCTCGTGAGTTTGTCGCGGATCTCCTCGACCTCGGCTGGGAGGAAGATGTGCGGCTCGCGTGCGCGCTGGTAGCGGGGCTTGCGTACGCTGGCGGCGGGGTTGAAGTCGATCAGCTCCTCGGCGACCGCGAAGGAGAGGATCGACTGGATGATCGCCATCGCCTTGCGCACGGTCGCGGCGCCGATGTCGGCCTTTTCGAGCTCCTCCCGGAAGCGAGCGAGCCGCTTCGGCGTCAGCTCCCGGACGCCGTAGTCGCCGAGCCGGGGCATGATGTGGTTCACCCAGGTCCGGGCGTAGAAGTCGCGCGTCGACTCCGCAAGGTTCGGCTTCGCGTGCAGGGCCCAGTAGGTCTCGACGAACTCGCGCAGCGGGACGTCGTCCGGGACGGCGGCGTGACCGAGCTGCTTGCGCCGGATCCGGTCGGCCTCGAACGCCGTCGCGTCGCCCTTGCGGTCAAAAGTGCGGCTGCGCCGCTGTCCGCTCTCTCGCCAGCGGAGCTCCCACTTGCCGTTGGGCTTGCGGCTGATGTCCATCAGAGCTGGCCGGCTTCGATCGCCTGCAGGCGATCCCAGCTCCCGGGATCGGTCGGGTGACCGGGGGTTCCGGGGCCGCGGGGATCACGAGCGTCCGGGATTATCCTACTAAGATCGGCTGTATATCGTCAAGTATGGTTATGAAGGTTCAACCGCCGCTGCGTCTGCGATGAATGCTGCCACGCCATACGCGCTTGCTAACAACCCAACGGATACGTTGTGTCGTGATACCCTCTGTTGACGAGCGGGGCAATCTCCCGCCCGGAATCCACCCGGCAACCTGGGACGAGATCGTGGACCGGTACGCCACCACTGAACACCGAGCCGCGCTACTTGACGGGTTCGGCGAGGCCGTCGCGTCGTCACGCGACACTGGCTGCTCGCGCGTGTATCTCGACGGCAGCTTCGTCACCGACAAAGAGGCACCCGGCGACTTCGACGCGTGCTGGGACGCCAGCGGCGTCGCCCCGGACCTGCTCGACCCGGTGCTGCTCGACTTCCGGGATCGCCGGGCAGCGCAGAAGGCGCGATATGGCGGCGAGCTCTTCCCGGCCCAGGTCGCGGCCGAGCCCGGTGGGACGGTCTTCCTGGAGTACTTCCAGCGCGATCGCCAGACGGGCGAGCCTAAGGGGATCGTCGCGCTCGATCTCGAGGCACCGCGATGATCACGAACGAATGCCAGTACCGGATCGCCAACGCCGAGCTGAAGCGCTTCGAGGAGGCGCTCGCCGCTCAGGCGTGCGACGATGGGACCGAGTCCCGATGTGCATCCGCGGATCCATCAGCGGCTGCGTCGCGGGCGGGTGATTTGATCAGCGAGTAGCGAACGCCATCGGGCGCCGTGTAGGTGTCGTCGATCTGGGTGAGCGCCTTCGTCATGTCGGCGATGATCCGGCTGCGCAGCTGGTCGCGAGATTTCTGATCGGGTGATTCCAGCAGGTCGGATCCGGCGTCGCCGGCGATCGTTTCCGCCTCGGCTTGGATCGCATCGGCGAGCGGTTGCTGCCAGATCTCCGGGCCGATTTCGTAGGGCTCCGCGCCCGGGAGATGGGTCTTGAGCATCATCGCGCCGGCTCCTCGCTCGCGTCGGTCAAGGCCGTCTCAACTGGCGTCGCCTCCATCGGCGGGACGCCGAGCTGGTCTGCGTGGTTGAGGTACTCACGTACTAGAGGGCGAGCAGCGCCGCGTAGCCGTCCTCTTCGAGTCCGCGCTCGACGAGGTACGCACGG
>JBEKRJ010000871.1:0-2699 GCA_049518835.1 Solirubrobacteraceae bacterium | reverse complement strand
GGACGGGTTCGCGAGCACGACCTGACCGCCGCTGATCAGCGCCAGTTCGCTGCCGTTCGGGGTTCATGGGCCGGCGGATGCGCGCAGCGGGGGGCGGGCAACGAGCCGCGCGCGGCCGTCGTAGATCGAGACCTCGCCGGCGCCGCTCGCAACCAGCCCCGTCGGCCGACCAGGTTGGCACGGCTGACCGCGACATACAGGCCGCGCGGCGACCGGTCCGCGTCGGTCCACGGATCGAGCCGCCGCACCGAGCCGTCGGCCGCGAGCAGCCACGCGCCGCTCGCGACGGAGAGCAGCAGCCTGCCGGGACCGGGCAGTGACATGAGCGCGCTGGCGACCAGAGACGACAGCGCCGGTGGGCGATGTCGGGCGACGAGCGCGTGCGTCAGCAGGCGCCCGACGGTCGCGCCCGCTGGGGATAGCGCCACGGGCGCGGTCGGCAGCGCCAGCGCTAGCGCGACCCGCAGGCGGGTGTGGGGCCGGCGTGGCGTCGGCCGCTGGCCATAGGCGGAGCGGACGACGTCCACGCGTGGTTGCAGCCTGCTGCTCGTCCGGCGCCCGCAGCGCCGCGAGCCGGCGCCCCGCCTTGCCCCTCGCGCCATCGAGCGCCCGTTGCCCGAGCCAGCGTCTGATGCCACCGCTCATTGCAGCTTTGACTCCCGGAGCTTTGACTTGAGCGCGTCCATGCCGCGACGCAGCCTCGAGTTGACTGTCCCGCGCGGGAGCTCAAGCGCCCCGGCGATCTCGCAAAGTTCGCGGGCCAGCAGACGCGCGCGCCAAAGTTCGACATGGTCGAACCGGGCCCGGTCGCGTCCTGATCCCTGGGCCGGGTAGGAGGGAGCACTCCGCGGCTCGGCTGGGTGCCCTAACTCGCATCGACTGGTAGGCGAACGAGGTCGCCAAGCAACGCCGAGCTGCGCAAAACGTTACGTAGGAGAGTTTCGCATCGCTACCGCGCAACGAAATGGCTCACAGCAGGCCACAACGTGACGCGCGACGAGCGCGTGGGTCGCTTACGTGACGTTTGGCCGGCGATGCACAGCCGCCCGAGCGGCAAACGCGCGCTCGGCTGACGCTCCGCGACCGGCCGGCGCACGTCATAAGCGAGTCGCGCCACGGCCCGAGGTGGGTCGTTCCAGGCCCCGTCGGCCAGGGTGGCGTCCGGAGCCCCCGTGAGCAGAGGTGGCCTCGAGAGCCCGGTCGGCAAGGGTGGCATGCCAAGACCCGGCCCGCCAGAGCCACGGTCAGCCAGAGTTGCGGGCCGAGCCCCCGTCCTCGAGCCGACCCGACAGGTCTGGCAGGGCCGCGCTGGCCGCGCTCGCCGCCGCCTCGTTCTCGCGCTTGACCTCCAGCCATAGCTCCTCTCGGTAGATCCGCAGCGAGCGAGGCGCCTCGATCCCGAGTCGGACCGAGCCGCCCTTGACTTCGGTGACCTCGATGATCACGTCGTCGCCGAGGACGATCCGCTCGCCGGCGCGACGGGTGATTCTCAGCATGCGGACGGAGTGGCCGGCGCGTGGTCGGCCTCGCGCCTCCCGAACAGCGGCGCGCGCAGTTCGGATCCCGCCGCCTGGTTGATCACCTGGTGAGCGCAACCCGACCGGATCAGGATCGGCGCCTTCAGGTTGGCGGTGAAATCGTCGAGCGAAGCGGCCGCACGCACGGTCACATAGACGTCGAACCCAGCGGCTGTGTCGAGCCCGAGTCGCGTCGCCTCCTCCTCGGTCAGCTCCACGGCGAAGCCCGGGAAGAACTGGTGGGGATTGGTCACAGGCAAAGCCAGTGACGGGTCGTCGAGACACTGCAACCACAGAAACGGAGTCTCCGGGTCGCGCGCGAATAACGCATAGCGGGCGCCCTGGAGGCCGATCAGCCCCTCGGGGAACTCGATTATGGTCTCGGGATCGATCTCGATCCGCCCGAAGTGCGAGCTGTCGATCGTCAGTGACAAGGGACCCCGTACTGTAGCCCGTCTAATCTCAGCCGTTGCCGAGGAAGTCGACCAGCGACTCCTGCACGATGCTGGCGCTCGCCTTCAGCGCCGCCTCGTAAGCGGCTTGCTGGGTCGAGAAGTTGATCTCGGTGGTCGCCATGTCCGCGTCCTGGGTGTTGGACAGTGCCTGGGTGTCGCTGTCCTGCAGGTCCTGGATCCGCGACGTGGCCAGCTGCAGGCGATCCTGGGTTGTACCGACCTGCGCCTGCATCTCTCCGAGCGAACCGAGATTGTTTTGGAGGTTGGTAAGATCGGTGCCGCCGAGTCCGCTGGTGTTGCCGCTGCCCATGTCCGATGCGATCGTTCGCAGCGTGTCGAGCAATAAACCATCACCATCACCGTTGGGGCCCGCCGTGGTGCCGTTTCCGAGCAGCGACGAGATCCCCCCTGGTCCGGCCGGGTTGGTCGAGCCCGAGGTGTCGACGTCAACCTGCAAGGAGGTTCCCGGGCCGATCTCGCGCGTCACCGCGCCCGTGCCGCCGCCGTACGTGTCGGTTGCGCCCGACTGGTAGGGCTGCCGGCTGGTGGCCGCACCAGACGCACCAGAGAAGATGTACTGGCCGTTGTACTGCGTGTCTGCGTCCTGCTTGACCTGGTCGATCAGCTGATTGACCTCGCCGGCCATGTCGTTGAGGTCGGACTGGTTGTTCGTGCCGTTGCCCGCTTGGACGACCAGCTCGCTGACACGCTGGACGACGTTGTTGAT
>JBEKRJ010000870.1:0-2701 GCA_049518835.1 Solirubrobacteraceae bacterium | reverse complement strand
CCGTCAGGCGGACCTCCGTCAGCATGAATGTCGATCGCCACGGACGCCCCGGAACGGTCGATGATTGCCGCTCTGACGTTCACGCACGGGCCAACACCAGTGTTGCTGTGCCGGGTCATCACAACCCGCGCGCCCTGCGCCTGCGGGTCAGCCGCGAGGTAGGAGGCGACGTTGAAGTTGTACTGCGCCTCGGTGTAGCCACCATCGGTTTCGGTGCCGGTCGTGTTGCAGGTCTCCATCTCCCGCCCGTTCCAGATCAGACGATTGATGTACGGCGGATTAGTGAAGTTCCCGCCGTTATGACCCGGGTCGATACCAACGGTCCGGCCGGCCAGCGGCAAACCTGCCGGGGCTGGTGACGTGGTCGTCGGCATGGTCGCCGGACGCGGGGATCGGGACGTGCCGGTCCGAGCGGAGCCAGCGGGCGCCGACGGCGAGGTCGAGGACGAGGACGAGGACGGGACGAGCGACTGGCTGGTGACGGTGACGGTCCTCGCGCTCGAGCACGCGCCGAGCAAACACGTGCACAGCACGCCGGCGCCCATCGACGCGAGCGATGTTCCTGGTCGGAAAGGATTGCGGCGCATCGTGGCGGCTCGCCAAAACGCGAGGACTCAAAGGGTCGCACACAGCGTCTGCGCTAGCGGCTTCGCTGCGACTGGTCACGGGATGACGCCGGATGGGGCAATCAAGACCCGGAGTTGCTCCACGCGATCAGTCGTCGCCGGCGGCGATTTCTGGGTTCCGCTGCGCGACTCTCTCGATTAGTTGAGTGCGAACCGCATCGGAGCTCGGAGACGGCGACAAATGGCCCGATCCGGGGTCAGGGGAATGTTGGTACAGAAAACCGGCGTAAGCGGCGTCTCGCTGCCAAGCGGTAAGCGGGAACCATGTGCCCGTTGCATGCCTGCTGTCGCTTCCCCGAACGCGGCTCTCACGTCCCGGGGCGGCTGTGCCGGCTCTGCTCTGGGCTGGCAGCCCGCACCTCGCTGCTGCTAGTGCTAGTAGCCCATTCCGGCAGTCTCGGGGCGCCGAGGCCACGCCCATCCTCGCCATCTATCTATCGAGCCTAGCCTTGGTGATGGCGGGCAGGATGTATATTCGCCGTTGAGGATCTCCGCGCACGGCTGGTACATGCGCATCAGCAGCGGGCGGAACCTGCCGTCGGGCGTCGGCAGCCAGTTCGATTGCCTCCCGTTGTCGGGCGCGTGGCGTTGGATGTAGATCGTCGCCGACCCGTCGTCGTCAGTTAGGAGTCCCGCGGTCCGGTCTCCGATTGAGTAGCGGTCGATCGCGTTGGCGACGAGGTAGAAGTCGGAGGCGTCGTACACCGTCAGCGACCAGAACGCATCGACCGGCGGCGGCGGCGAGAGTCGCAGCTAGTAGCGGTTGTGGGCGCCGTCAAGCGGGTCGCCGTCGGCGTCCGTCCACGCCATCGCGTAGGTGGCCTCGTAGCCGTGGTTGCCCCACAGTCCTCCTCGCGCGGCTGCGGTGCGGTCGCATACGCCTCCGCGCGGTCTTGGATCTTCCAATCTGCGCGATCGACGGTTCCCAAGCCGAGGTGATCGAAGTTGTAGTCAAATCCGTGCATCGCGCTGTTCCAGCCGTTGATCGCGTCTTGGCCCGCGCGCTCCGTGCATGAGCGCTTCGATCTTCTGCTGTCCCGCGGCCGCGCCGGCCACCAGCACGTTCGCGAGGGCGAGATCCGGGTTCACGTACGGTGACTCGGCCGCGGTAGCCCCGAAACCGACCCCTCTTTGAGCGCCTCGGACTGAGCTACACCCGTCGCTCGCTCACGCAGCACTGATTCATGTGCTTCGCTCGCAAGCATCGCTGCGTCGTTCTGCCGGGTCACGTGTTCTCTTGGGATACGGGAGGTCGATCTAGTTTTGGGGTCTCCGGGCATGGATGTGGTTGGTTGGGAACCAGGATTGTGCCTCTGAGCGGGGCTTTTGAACCGTGAAAGCGGCTGCTGGACCTCGCACACAGGTGCGACGGGCGTCGAAGAGCCGCGTCAGCGCGACTCTCCCGTGGTCAGACCGGGGAGAAGCGCGTCCTCGTCCGCGCGCGTCTGACGAGCGCCCGCGGCTCAGATGCCCGCCGGCACCGGGCGGGTCCGAGTAGGTGGCGCGCAGTGCGTCAGATTGGCGAAAGAACCCTGCTCCTGGCAGGGTTGCGCGTCCCGCGCAACCCTTCATTGCCAGCCAGCGGAGCGGAGCCCGGCGGTCAAGGGCGGCCCGACAGGCCGAGCGCAGCGAGCCGCGCAGCGGCGCCCTTGACGGCTGGGCGGAGCGAAGCTACTCAGGCGTGCCGAGCCGCGAGCGGCGCGAAGTTGACCACATCGATGCCGAGAGAGCCTAGTTTTGGAGCAGAAATGGAGCCTGAAGAGGCCAGCATGTAGCTTCTGCTTTACTCGCTGTCGGCTACGTGTCGGCTGTCCGCAAGGTCAAGCCCCGATGGTTCCGGTCGCTGGCAGATTGCTGGCGCCGCGGACTGTTGACTCGCTCGTCTGCGCTGTGCAGGGGTCCTCGACCGCCGGCGACGCACAATCGAAAAATGCAATTTCGACGGCCTCGCCGGCGGTGGCATATGCCACGAACAGCAACGTGCTGAACGCGATCACGCCGACCCAGACCGTCCAGTCGCTAGCGTTCGCGAAGACGTCGTTCAATCCGTGCAGGACGGCGGCCATCGCGAAGCC
>JBEKRJ010000869.1:0-2703 GCA_049518835.1 Solirubrobacteraceae bacterium | reverse complement strand
GCCGCCGTCCAGAGCCGTCGGTCAGTGACGAGCAGACCAGCCAAGCCCTGAGTGTGCTCGGCCTGGCCGAGCGGCTCAACACGACGATCCCGCCGGCGCGGCCGCAGATGGCGTGACACGCCACCACCTCGGGCTGCAGGGCGCCGCCGTGCTCGCGACCCGGCATCTGCTGCTGACCGGCCAGGCCGTCGCAGACGTGATCGACAGCGAGGCAATGGGCGCGATCGTCGGCCCGGCCGGCCTGGGCAAGACGTTCGCGATCGCGGACGCGCGTGAGAGCCGCAGCGAGCCCGTCGTGGCGCTCAGCTTCGAGGCGCGGCCGACGATGCGCCTGGTCGCCGACCGGCTCCTGCACGCGCTCACCGGCGCTCCTGGGACCGGCACCCGCTTCGCGATGACCGCCCAGCTCCTGGATCGGCTCGCGGAGCGCCGCCGGCTGGTCGTGATCGGCGAGGCGCAGAACCTCACGCGCGACTGCTTCGAGTACCTGCGCCACCTCCACGATGACCCCGCCACCCGCTTCGCGCTGATCTTCGACGGCGGCGACGGCGCCTGGGAGGTCCTCGCTCGCGAACCGATGCTCCGCTCCCGGATCTACCGGCGGGTCGCGTTCACCGCGCTCAGCGACAGCGACGTGCTCGCGCTGATCCCGGCCTACCACCCGATCTACACCGGCATCGACGCCGAGCTTCTGCTGCTGATCAACGACAAGGCCGCCAACGGCCGGATGCGGTCCTGGGCGGCGTTCACGCACACCGCCGCCAAGATCTGCGGCAAGATCGCCACCGAGCGGATCGATCCCGCGATCGCCCGCAGCACGATCGCCCAGCTCGGCGCCGCCGGGTGACCGGCGTCGTCGACGTCATCGTCGACCGCGACGACGACCTCGCCACCGCGCACGCGATCCACAACCTCGCCGCCCGCGCGCCGACCGTGCTGGCCGTCAGTATCGCGCCCGACTGGCGCGACTCCCCGGCGGCCATCTGGGCGATCCTGAGAGCGCTGGGCAACCGCACCGAGAACCTCGACGTAGCCACCCTGAACTGGCAGGACACCCAGCGCTGGCTCAACGCCCACCAGATCACCGAGCTAGTAATCCTCCGCGCCCAGCACCTCAAAGAACGCACGATCCAAGAGCTCAAATGGCATCTCGTCGCGCGGGCCGACATCACCCTGACGCTGCTCTACAGCGGCGACCGGGCAATCCCGAGCCACCCAACGACGACGATCACCGACCTCCTGGCCCGCCCCCGGCCGGCACCGTCCACGAGCCGCCGGCAGGCCGACAGGCCCAGTGTCCCGAGATCGCACCCCTTGCGCCTGCGCTACGACTGCTCGCAGCGACTCCATCCCAAGCAGTTCCGCCGTGTCGACGAGCTCCTCGCCGCAGCGTTCACGACCCTCAACGGCTGGCTGCTCGCTCACCGCGACGCCACGAGCCACCAGCTGCGCGACGTGATCAGCGCCCTGACCGCCGCTCACGACCCCAACCAAGCGTACGTCCGCCGTTGTGGCGTCGCGATCACGCTCATGCGCGCGCGGCTCGCGATCCCGCGCGCCCGAGCCTTGTCGTTGAATCCTCTCCCGCTGACGGCCGCGCAGATCAGCGCCGTGCTCGCCTACGCCGACTGAGCCGCTGCCGGCTACCTGCTTGCCGAGCTGATCACCGGCCTGCCTCCCGACCTACTCGAGCTTGTCGGGGGCGACCAGATCACCGACGACGCGATCCTCGGCTGCCCGGTTCCCGAACCAGCGCGACCCGTGCTACGAGCGGTCAACTATGACTGCTGGCCGGTCCAGACCCGCCAACCCCAACCCACGGACGGACGGCACGACGACCTCGGTCGGCGAGCCGACCGTTGCCCATCGGAGCTTTCGACGCGGGACGCCGTCGCAACCGCCACCGAACTGCTCTTACGTGGCCCCGGCCAAAGCATCGCGGCCTCCGATCCGAGCTCACATCAGCAGCTCGTGGCGAGCTCGACGGACTCGCGGCTGATGAGATCCTCGAGCTCGAGCGCGGCGTCTACCGCGCGAGCTACATCGCCCTCTACAGCTGCTACGAGGATGCGCTCCCTCCCCTACGAGCCACTGACATCCAGGCGAGATGACCGGCTGACATAAGCTGAGGATCCCGCTGACAAACATCCGAGAATCGACACGCAACACCCTTCACGCTCGCGTGGCAGGCAGGTTGCGCAATTCGTTCTAAACCAATGCGAGCGGTCGGCTTCGCGGACGCCCGCCTTTGCCATTGTGACGATCCCATTGCAGGGCACCCGTGACCTTCTGCCTGCAAAGAGCACGAGTGCCAATACAGCACAGCCGCGGCTCAGATGCCGATTTCGCCCGTAAACGCAGGGCTTACCCTTAGGACGATAGATCGTCTGACGATGCGATCACGGCGAAAGAGGCTTCCATCAGGCTTCCATGCCGGGCGCTGGCGGGGCGTGGTGGCGGGCGCGCACCTCAAGCTTGCGGTTCCCGCCCGGCTGGGCGTCAGCGATACCGTCGACCGCGTGCTCGGCACCGTCAGCATCGGCAATCGAGGTCGCCGACTACGGCCTTAGATTAGATTAGATTAGGGCCCGCGGAGGAATTATTGGGAGTTTTGACGGCGTCTGGACGCGCCTGGCGCCACCGGCTCGCCCTCACTTGCCACCAGCAATATCGGGGCGAGCCGGCGGCGCCAGCCACGCCCAG
>JBEKRJ010000868.1:0-2705 GCA_049518835.1 Solirubrobacteraceae bacterium | reverse complement strand
CGCAGCCCATCGGGACCAGCGTGCCCAATCGCCACCAAGCCGGTTGCGATTCCGGCCACGGTCGTCTCACGCATCTCGGGGAAGACGTTGTTGGTTCCGGTCGACAGCGCGCAGATCGGCACGTCTCCGCAGGCCTTGGCGACGACGCGATGCGTTCCGTCCCCTCCCAGCACGACGATCGCGGCGACGCCCTCGGCACACATCCGCTCAACGGCACGCTGGCTGTCCACCGCGGTCGAAGTGATTGGCATGTCGAGCTCGTGGAGCGCGGGGAACGGAGCGCCGATGCTCGCGTCCCGCGCCGTGCGTCCGGCAAGCTGGCGGCGTAGCGCGCTCGACAAGCCGTCGCCAGCCGGCATCATCAGCGTTTGCCGCACCCCCGCAGCGCCGAGCCCAGCCAGGAGCCTGAACACCATCCCCGCTTTGTCGCCGTTCCCGAACACCGACGCGCCGGCGACGAGGCGGCGGATGTCTCGCCCCGAGGCAGGGTTGGCGATGATCCCCACGGACGCGCCTGCGCACACGCGCAAAGGGTACGGCGGAGGGCCGCTTGGAGGCCGCAGCCGGCATGAGACAGCTGAGGATGCCCGGCCAGGACGCGCTCGAGATGCCTGGCTCGCAACTCGCTCAGACCACGCACACGGCGGATCGGTGAAAGCACGAACCGCTGCGGCTGATCATCCGCCGCAGCCCGTTCAGCCGACATCGACAAGCACAAAGGCTCGTGACGGCTCCATACGATCCACACCGAGCAGCTGCGGTTGGCGTGGATCGAGCACTTCCACCGCCACCGCCCAGATCGAACAGCGACCGAAGGACTCAAAGCTCGGGCCGGGGGCTGCGCCACCTGCCCTCAGGCCATGAGCACGCCAACCACGTGTGGCTGACCGCCGCGCTGCTGGCAGTCAACCTGACCGCATGCTGCCGCGAGCTCTGTCCGGCCACCGGCGCATCCACGGGCCCCGATACGCGG
This sequence comes from Solirubrobacteraceae bacterium, assembly GCA_049518835.1. GTDB lineage: Bacteria > Actinomycetota > Thermoleophilia > Solirubrobacterales > Solirubrobacteraceae > Palsa-465. The sequence continues at coordinate 1,732 of JBEKRJ010000868.1, read as the reverse complement.
CCCCAGCGCCACCCCGCGAAGGCACTGCGAAACCTCCTGTTCTGCATCCCGCTACGGATCGTGCGCACCGGTCGGCGGCTAGCCTGAAGTCCATTTCCAGAGCGCGTGTCGGTTGCCTTTCGGCGCTGGTGCACGAGTGCCGTCCGGGTCCACGGTGCTGTCGCCGGGCTCTGACCCCGCCAAAGCCACATCCCACACCCGGGCGCGTCGCGCCCGCGAACCAGGACGATCGAGATGTCGCCTTGCACTCGTCCGGTATGACATTGCGATCGCGCGCGTCGCGCGCCCTCGCGATATCGAGGTGAAGATCTGCGTGGACCACGGCGACCGTGGCCCACAAGGACGCTGACTACGGCGCGCTGGCAAGGTAACTCTGGCCGGTGTGCACGGTGACCGACTTGTGTGTGACGAGGTTGGTAACCAGCACGGCGCCTGAGTGGACGACCGTGAGCGTTCCGTCGCATCGTTCGATGGTGTCCCAGGCAGTTCCGCGGACTGTGGCTGCGCTGTAGCGGCCACGAACGCGGAAGCTTCCATGGGCATTAGCACGGAGGGTCTGGAGTACGCGGCTGCTTAGCGCAGCGGTCGCTGCAGACTCGCCGGCGGCTCCGGTGCGCTTGCACGCGGCGCGACTGACCTGGCCCCGGAGCACCCCTGTGAGTAGGACCAGCGTGGTCAGCCCCTTCTGTTGCTTGCTCGTCGACTGTTCGAGAGTGAATGCGCCGCCGCTGAAGACGCCGGCCTGCGTCTGGTGTGCGACGCCGGTTGCGGTGACCAGACGCAGCGACCCTGAACGCGCATCGAGCTTTGAGCCGACCGGAATCTGACGCACGCTGGTCAGTCGCTGGAAGCCGGAGGATGCGGCCGCGGCCTTGGTCTGCTGATCAAGCGGGGCGGCCATGGCTTTCGGCTTGCCGGTCGGCAGCTCGACGGAGACGACGCCGGAGACGGGGACCGCCACGGCGGTCCGGCCGAGTACCGGCAACAGGCTGTAGCCGGCAGTGCCGTCGCCGAGCTCGCCGTCGTAGTTCGCGCCCCAGCATTTCAGCCCGCCGCTCGCCAGCCGGGCGCACGCGCTGTTGCCGCCGGCGCTGATCTCGGTCGCGGTGGTGATCCCCAGCGTGGTAACCGGGCGTGTGCTGCATACGTCGTCATAGATCCCACAGGTCTCGGGCCCACTATCGGTGCCATCACCGAGCTCGCCGTCGTCGTTGTATCCCCAACACGCGATGCTTCCCCCCGCCAAGAGCGCGCACGTATCGCCATAGCTGGCGGTGAGCTGCACGGCATCATCGATCCCTTTAACCGCGACAGGGACGGCGCTGTTGGCCGTCGCGCCGTTCCCCAGCGCTCCGTAATAGTTGTACCCCCAGCACTCGACGCTGCCACCAGCTAGCAGCGCGCACGAGTGCAGTCCGCCCGCTGCGATCTCTGTCGCGTCCGAAAGTCCAGACACCGGCACGGGTGTCGTGCTGCTCGTGGTGGTGCTACTCCCGAGTTCGCCGTCGGCGTTGTCGCCCCAACACTCCGCTCCGCCAGCCGCCAGCAACGCGCAGGCGTGTCCTTCGCCGACGGCAATTTGTGTCGCTGCCGCGAGGCCCTTCACGGGCACCGGCACGCTGCTCAGGGTAGTCGTTCCATCCCCGAGCTGACCGTAGCTATTGTCCCCCCAGCAGTCGACGCCGCCGCCGCTGAGCAAGGCGCATGAATCGAAATAGCCTGCAGCCACCTG
>JBEKRJ010000867.1:0-2711 GCA_049518835.1 Solirubrobacteraceae bacterium | reverse complement strand
GCGTGTCCGCGCGCGGTGGCGCTGTCGGCTGGCGAGCGCGAGCTGGCGCTCGCGGCGGCCGGCGCCGTCGAGGCGGACGTCGCCGGCGTCGACCTGCTCGTCGCGCCCGACGGGTCGGTGGTCGTGCTGGAGGTCAATGGGATCCCCGGCTGGCAGGCGCTGCAATCGGTCTGCGACCATGATCTGACGGCGCTGGTGGTGCAGTCGTGCGAGGCGCTGCTCACGGCGTGATCCGGCCCTCGTGCAGGGCAGTGGCGACCAGCGCGCCGGTCGCGCCTGCGTCCTGCAGCGAGCGCAGGTCGGCGTCGTCGCGGACGCCGCCGCCGGCGTAGATCTCGAGCTCCGGCAGCGCCGCCGCGAGCGCCGCGACCGCGCTCAGCGGCGGGCCGGCGCCACTGCCGACGCGCGCGAGATCGATCACCAGCAGCTCGCGCACCCCCAGCGCGCGCGCCAGCGGCGCGGCCGCGGCTGGGTCGCGGCCGGCGAGCTCGGGGCGCGGCGAGATCAGCCGCCCGTCGCGCAGGTCGACGCTCAGCACCGGCGCCGGCGCGTGCGCGACGCGGCGCTCGCCGGCACCTGACTCCGGCGACCCGCTGCCGACGACGTTGCTCGCCACGCCGGCGGCGTCCGGCCCGAGCGACTCGGTGCCGACGACGTTGCGCGCGACGCCGGCGCCGGCGAGCGCCGCGGCCCGCTCCGGGGTGGTGGCGCCGGCGTCGACCCACGGCCGCGCCACCGCCGCGAGCGCTGCCAGCGTCGGCAGGTCCGCCGGCGCGCCGGCCAGCGCGTCGAGGTCGGCGACGTACAGCGTGGCGGTGGCGCAGATCGCACCCAGCGCCCGCGCGACCGCCACCGGCTCGCAGCCGTCGACCAGCGCGCTGCGCAGGGGCCCATACCGCGCTCGCTGGCCACGGCGGGCGTGCACGACGATCCCGCCCTTGAGATCGAGGACCGGCACGATTCGCATCTTCGGCGTCGGGTGGGAAGCATAGGCGTACGCCGGCGAGGGTCGTGTCGGGTGGCCGGTTTATGCTGGAATCCGGCGATGTTCGCCTCGCGAACGCCGCCGGCGATCGGGCTCGACGTCGGGGGCGCCAACACGAAGGCGGCGGTGGTGTGCGACGACGAACCGATCCGTCTTGCGTCGGAGCCGTTTGAGGTCTGGCGCCGGCCGGACGCGCTGGCTGATGCGATCGCGGCGGTTGTCGGGCGGCTGGCGGTCGAGCGCGCGCCTGTCGCGCTGACCACGACCGCCGAGCTCGCCGACGTGTTTGCGAGCAAGCGCGAGGGAGTGCTGCACGTGCTCGACGCCGCGGCACACGCGCTGCCCGGACGTCGCCTGCGGGTGATCACGACCGCCGGCGAGCTCGTCGGACTCGAGCGGGCGCGGGCCGCGCCGCTGGCGTGCGCGGCCGCCAACTGGATCGCGACGGCGCTGCTGGTCGCGCGCTCGCGGCCCGACGCGATCCTGCTCGACTGCGGCGGCACGACGACCGACGTGATCCCGATCGTGGGCGGCGAGGTCGCGGCGCGGGGTCACACCGACGTCGAGCGGTTGCGCCACGGCGAGCTGGTCTATACCGGCGCGCTGCGGAGCAACGTCGCGGCGGTTGTGTCGCGGGTGCCGATCGGCGGCGAGCCGTGCCCGGTGTCGTCGGAGCTGTTCGCGATCAGCGCCGACGCGCACCTGCTGCGCGGCAACCTGACGCCGGCGCAGTGCACGTGCACGTTCCCCGACGGTCGCGGCAGCTCGCCGGCGGAGGTCCGCCGCAGGCTCGCGCGCATCGTCTGCGCCGAGCCCGAGGAGCTGGCGCACGGCGACCTCGAGGCGATCGCCGCCGCGGTGCAGGAGGCACAGGTCGCGTCGGTCGCGGCGGCGCTGGATCGAGTCGCCCGCCGGGTGCCGGCCGGCGCCGGCGTGATCGCGGTCGGCGTCGGGGCGTTCCTCGCCCGCGCGGCGGCGCGACGGTGCGGCTTGACCGTTGCACCCGATCCGGGGCCGCTCGCCGGCGGGGGCGGCGAGGTCGCGGCCGCGGCCGCGCTGTCGGTGCTCGGCCGTGGCTGAGCGCCGGCCGCTGGTCGTCAAGATCGGCGGCGGGCTGCTGCGGGCGCAGGGGCTCGCGGGACTGGCGCGGGCGTGCGCGGAAGCGGCGCAGCTCGCGCGCCGCGGGCCGGTGCTGGTCGTGCCCGGCGGCGGGCCGTTCGCCGACGCGGTGCGGACGCTGGACCGGCAGCTGGGGCTCGCCGACGACGTCGCGCATGCGCTGGCGCTGCGGGCGATGGACCAGCTCGGCGTGCTGCTGGCGAGGCTGCTACCGGACGCTGAGCTGGTCAGCGGCCTAGCCGCGCCGCGCGCGCTGGCGATCGTGCAGGCGGCGCCGGCGTTCGCCGACCGGCCCGAGGTGCCCGCATCATGGTCGCTGACAAGCGACTCGCTGGCGGTGCTCGCGGCCGCCGCGAGCGGCGCCGAGGAGGCTGTGCTGCTCAAGGCCGTCGACGGGGTGCTCGCAAACTGGCCCTCGGACCGCCCCGCGATCGCAGCGCTGACCGCCGCGGAGCTGGCGTCGTTGCACGCGCGTGGCGAGGGGCTGGCCGTCGACGCCTACCTGCCCGAGGCCGTGCGCCGCACCGGCGTCGCCGTCGTCGTGCGGGCGCCGGGCGGGCGTGGCACGCGGATCACGCGCGATTGAGAGCGAACCGGGCGCCACTGC
>JBEKRJ010000866.1:0-2713 GCA_049518835.1 Solirubrobacteraceae bacterium | reverse complement strand
CCATCCCGCAGCGGCGATCCACGCCGCTGTCGACCAATCGGCTGCTATGAGGCGCCTCCCGGCTTGGCCAACCACTACCGCAAAGACCGATGAACGAACCGATGGCCCCCGACGAGGAGTACGAGTTCTACTCCCGGCCCGAGAACCAGCGGCCGCAGGGGCCACCGCACCGCCGCCGCGGACTCACCGCGATGGTCCCGGTCAGGTTCTCGCCCGAGCGTCTGGAGGAGATTCGTCGCCGCGCTGAGGCAGAGGACCGCTCGGTGTCCTCCTGGATCCGCCGCGCCGTAGAGCACGAACTCCATCACTCTGGCTGATAAGACGCGGCCGGAGGGCGACCTAGCGCGAGTTCGCCGGTTACCCGGCATCAGGCCGACGTCCCCTCGGCTGCAGCTACATCAAGCGAACCGGAAGGCTCGACCCCCCACCCCACGTAATAAATGCTATCGAGCGCAGGTTATGGAACCCTTCGTCCGTGGAGCACATCCCTAGCTTGGTTCGTCGACCCACACCACCCTCACCGAGCTCGTCTCGCTGCTCGACGAAGTCTTTCGAACCCGACGCCTTCATGACCACGCAGAAAGGCAAAACGGCACCAACGTGCCCAAACTCAGCGGCGCCCAGCACCGCCGAGCTCGAGACACTGATCGCCGATGAACCGTTGCAGGAGCGGCTGCGTGGCCAGCTGATGCTTGCGCTTTACCGCGCCGGTCGGCAGGCCGACGCACTTGCGCTCTACCGTAAGACGAGCGAGCTGCTGCGCGACGAGCTCGGGCTGGAACCGAGCCGGGCCCTGCAGGAGCTGGAGCGCTTGATCCTGCAACAGCACACGGCACTCGAACCCGCGCCGCGTGCGACACCGCCGCCGCACTGGCGGGCAACGTCCCGATGCCGGCGACGCCGTTCCTCGGCCGCGCTCGTGAGCTGGCCGAGCTCACCGCGCTTCTGCGCTCCGTCACCGTTGTCCTTGCCGGTGGACCGAATCCCCGTGCTCGAGCGCGCGTTAGGGATTTGGCCACGCCCGTCTGGAGATCACCCGCGGACAAAACGCCGCCCACCAAGGACCGCGCCAGCGCAGTCGAACTGCTCCACGCCGACCAGTAAAGAGCCTGGTCCACGCCCTCAGATCAGAGACCTCGGGCACACCGCCCGACACGGGTTGGCGCCCCCGCGTCGCCGTCGGGGCGATCGGGCCAGAGTTCACGCCGTGGCGTTCCTCCAATGAGTCTGCGGGTTTGGCTTCCTGGCTCGCTTCGCCCCGACGAGCGACGCTTTACGTCTGGCCTGCACTTTCGCACGCGAACTGCGCAGCGGCCGGGGCTCTCAGGGTGGATTACAGGCACCTCGGGCCAACGCGCTACACGGGTGGGGTTCCCGGGCACCGGGCCAGCTCCTGGGTGCGCGTGGGCTCAGGCTGCCGTCAGCTCATGCTCCGCGCGCAGCAAGTTTCCGAGCTGATCGGATTGGTCCTCGTGAAGGTGCATGAAGTAGGCGCGCGTCGAGATTTCGTCCTGATCGGGCTTGCGCAGCGCCTTGGGTTTGCGCCCGCTGGTGGGCTTGTTGGCTCTGGCGCGCGTTGCGGGCTTGTCGGTCATCTGGAGCACTCCTCTGTTCGATTGCAGAGCCCGATGTCGCGGTCGTGAAGCCCCGTCGCGGGGATCGGTGCCCTCCTGCGTTTAGGGGCGCCGATGACTTTCGACGTGACCGCCGGCGACCCTCCATGGGTCTCAGGCCAAGGTCACCACGGCGCGCCCAGCCAACCCGATAAAGACCGTCCGGTGTCGGCCGGGCGGGTAGCGCGCAGCGGCGAGCGTCGTTGTGTTTTCAACGGGCGCGCCGGCCGCTGTCGGTCAGCCGCCACTCGCGTTCGCTCGTGCCGGTCGCGCCGTCGCGTTCCTCTGCCCACCCGCGCCGCAGCAGCTGCTGCAGACGCTCCGTCAACGCGGCGGCGGGGATCTCCTGCCCGGCGGCGATGATCAGGCCGCGACGGATCGCTGCCTCCGGTATCCAGCCAAAGTGGCTGATCTGCCAGCACTCCCGCAGCAACGCCTGATCGTCGGGCAGCTCGGGGTCCGGCCCCGCCGGGCGATCACCGCCCGCGGGACGCATCGACGAACTCCTCCGCTGGTTTGTCTAGGCGTGGCGTGCCGCTGCCGTGCACAGGAATCTTGCCGGAGCGTTGCTCCAACGCGGCGTACACACTCATCGTCCTCGTGAGCCTGTCACACGTGATCGGCTGCTGCACACCAGCGTCGTCACGCTGGCCGCGCCTGGAAGCGACGGGCGGCTATGCCGCTAGCGCCTCGCGCTTAACCCACACGGCCCGATCAGACGATTCGCGGCGGCTGGCCAGCCCGACGCCGTGCCAGGCTGCATACGCGTAGGGGTGATGGAAGACGTCGAGCGCCCGCTCACCGGCGCGAACCTCGATCTGGAACGCCTCGCCGGTCGTGATGTCGGTCACTGCCACCGAGCAGCAGCCTTCCGGCCCTGCCCACAGAAGCCGCACCTCAACGCCATTGGCGCTGCGACTGGCGAGCTCTCGCAGTGCGGTGATATTCGTCGCGGTCACTTCGTCCTCCCCGAGCGGATGGATTGATTGCGCGGTCTCGCTAAGGCAGCATCGGCCTCGGATCGTCGCCAGACAGAGGTCAAACTGCCAATCACAGACAGTGCTTTGCCGCAACCGGACGCGGCGCGAGCGCTTTGCGGC
>JBEKRJ010000865.1:0-2720 GCA_049518835.1 Solirubrobacteraceae bacterium | reverse complement strand
ACGATCTCGAGGCGGCACGCGAGAGCTCGCCGCTAGCGCCGGCGATCGGCGCGGTCCTGGACACGCTGTCGATGCTCGACTCGGACGCCCGGCACGTGATCGCGATCGGCGACGCGCACGCCAACCTGTTGTGGGTCAAGGGTGACAGGCGCGCGGTCGAGCGCGCCCGCGAAATGCAGTTCGTGCCCGGCGCGTCGTGGGCAGAGTCGGCGGCTGGGACCAACGCGGTCGGCACCGCGACCGCCCTCGACCTCGCGGTGCAGATCTTCTCGGCCGAGCATCTCGTCGCCGCGATCCATTCCTGGACGTGCTCGGCCGCTCCGATCCACGATCCGGCCACGGGCGCGCTGATCGGCGTCGTCGATATCACCGCACACCTGCGTACGGCACACCCCCACACGCTGTCGGTCGCTGCTCTCGCCGCGCGCGCCGGCGAGACGGTGCTGCAGCTCGCGCGGCTCGAGGCGACTGCGAAGCTGCGTGAGCTATGGGCGGCGGCGACCGCCCGCCTGCGGACCGCGAGCGCGTTGCTCGACGCACACGGCCGGGTGATCGCGACCCGGGGCGCGGGCGGACTGCCGACCCGGTTGGAGCTCGCGTATCCCGTCGGCGGCGTGATCACGCTCCCTGACGGTCGCGTCGGCGAGCTGGAGCCGATCGACGGCGGTGCGATCCTGTGGCTGTGCCGCCGGCGGGCACGCCCACGCGCTCACCGCCTGCGGCTGCGGCTGCTCGGAAACGATTCGAGCGCTCAGTTCCAGACGACGCGACCCGAGCGCGCGCTGCGCTCGCTCGAGTTGCTTGCGGTGCTCGCGATGCACCCGGAGGGCCTGACAGCGGAGCAGCTAGCGCTGGCGCTGTACGGCGAGCGTGGCAAGACCGTGACGATCCGCGCGCAGGTCCACCGCGTACGCGCAGTGCTTGGCCGGGGAGCGCTGCAAACGCACCCGTACCGCCTGTTGGCGCCGATCGACGCCGACTGGTTCGAAGTCCGGCGGCTGGTGGCGGCCGGCCGACCGGGCGAGGCGCTGCGGACTTACCGAGGGCCGTTGCTGCCGGCATCGGACGCCCCCGCGATCGTGGAGGCGCGACTGCTGCTCGAGGAGTCCCTGCGACGATCGATCCTCACCACGGCGGATCCCGACCTGCTCGGCCGCTGGCTCGCGCATCCGGCCGGCGCACACGACCTCACGGCTGCGCGGACGCTCGTCGCGGCCCTGCCGACCGGCGATCCACGGCGCGCCGCGGCGACCGCGATCGCGTCCGCGATCGCGCAGCGGCTGGCGCCCGCAACGGGGCTCGTCCGGGCCTAACGGCCGCGGTCACGGGCGCTGGCCCGTCGCACCGGCCGCGGTCGCGGGCGCTGGCCCGGCGCACCGGCCGCGGGCGCGCCGCTTCGCCACTGCTCGCCGAGCTCGTCCGCGAGCAGGTCCATCAGCAACCCATCGTGCCAGCCGCCGCCATCGGCGCCACGCTCGTAGCGGCGCATGATTCCGACGGGGCGAAAGCCGACCGCGGCGTAACAGCGGATCGCGGCCTCGTTGTCAGCCGCCGGGTCGATCACGATCCGATGGTGCCCGCGATCGCGAACCAGATGTCGCGCGAGCGTGCCGACGGCGTCGCGGCCGAGCCCGTGACCATGCGCCGCTGGATCGAGGAAGATGTCGATCGACGCATGCCGGTAGTCGGGCTCGAGCTCCTCCCCGTACTGGACCATCCCGTACAGCCGCCCATCGACCAGCACGGCGAACCGCACCGCCGACGGATCGTCAAACGGCCAGCCCGGCGACGCCGCTTCATCGCGCCACCGCCGGCGGACCTCGGGCATCGCCAGGATCCGCCGTAGCTGCGCGACGTGCTCGGTCGCGACCGGCACCAGCCTTACCCGCAAGCCATGTAGCTCGGAGCTCGCTGTCACCCTCGGAAGACTGCTACATCCACCTCGCCGGAGACGATCAGGTGGACTTCGCGCGGCACCGGCCCGCCGCTCTGGAGGGCCCAAGCGAGCTGCAGCTCCAAAGACAGCTCAGAGCCGGGCGGCTGCCCGGTGGCGCGTGCCTGCGGGCAAGAACAGCGCGGTCGCTGTGGGCTTGGGCTTGGGCTTGGCGGTGGCGGGCTTCTTCGCCATCGCATAGACGCCGATCACGACCGCCGCGACGCAGAACGCGCCGGTTACGCCGCTCAGCGCGTAGTCAGCGGCGCGCCGCACCGGATTGCGCGTCTTGCTCGCGCGCGAAAGGCCCAGCAGTAACAGCCCGAAGGCGATCACGACCCCCGCGCCGCCCGCGAACGCCGCGAGGACGATCTTCCACAGCGCGCTGGTGTTGACCAGTGCAGTCGCGGCGGTCAGCATCGGTAGCACCTTTCCATCTGCTCAGGCCGGCGCGGCCGCCAGCGCCCCGTGCGCGTCCGCCTCGGGGGACACGTGCGTCCTGTCCAAGTCAGCCGCCGTCACGTTCGTGCGCTGAGCGAGGGTGAACAGCACCGCCGCAGCGGCTGCCGCGATCAGCGCCATCACGATTGCCCCGCCGCTGGAGTGCGAGCCGAACAGCCGCGCGCATTCCCACGCGATCGCACCCATCACGCCTGCCGCCGGGATCGTGAACACCCACGCCGTCGCCATCTGACCCGCGACGCCCCAGCGCACGCTCGCCAACCGCTTGCCGAGCCCGGCGCCCATCACCCCACCCGACACGACATGCGTCGTCGACAGCGGATAG
>JBEKRJ010000864.1:0-2732 GCA_049518835.1 Solirubrobacteraceae bacterium | reverse complement strand
GAGGAGTCGCGCACCGAGCGCATCGCCTCGTCGGCCTGCTCCGCCGCCGCGACGCCGCGCTGGGCGATCTCGCGCGCGCCGTGCGCGACCACGGCCGTCTGCTGCGCGGACGCCGCCGACTCGGTCACGGCGTGCGAGACCTCCTCGGCCGAGCGCCGCGCCTGATCGACCATCCTCACCTGGCGCTCTGCACCATGCGCGATATCGCCGACCGCGTGCGCGATCTCGCCGTTGGCCCGACCGGCCTCGTCCGAGGTCGCAGCCATCTGCCGCGAGGTCGCGGTCACGTGATCGGCCGATCCGGAGACGTTGCCGACGAGCTCGTTGAGGTTCGCGCGCGTGCGCTCGTAGCCGCGAAAGCACTCGAGCAGATGGTCGCGCAACTGCTCGATCTGGCGCTGGACGTCGCCGAGCTCATCACCAGCGAAGCGGTTCACGGGGCTGCTCTTGATCGGCAGCTCACGGGTCAGGTCACCCTCCGCCAGCGCCGCGAGCGCGGTCGTGAGCCGGTCGGCCGCGGCCGTCTTGAAGAACTCCAGGCGCGCGACGATCGCTTGGATCTCGCGCCGCAGGTAACGCGAGAACAGCAGCGTCAGGACTGTGCTCAGCAGCACCGACGCACCGACGATCGCGATCATCAGCGCCGTGCCCGAGGACTGGTTGGCGCCGATCTGCTGCGTGGCGGCGCGCGCCTGCGCGTCGTTGATCGCAAGCAGCCGCGCGACCGTGGCATCGAGCAGATCGTTGAGCGGGGCCGCCTGCGCCGCGTACAGCGTGCCGGCGGCACGGACGCTGGCTGCGGTCCCCCGCTTGACCAGGCCGAGGATCGTCGCCGCCACGCCGCGATACTGGGACCACCGCGCGACGAAGCTTGCGTAGCCGGTCTGCTCGGCGGGTGATAGCGACGTGCCGTGGTAGGCGCGCAACGCCTGCTCGAGCGCGGCCGAGTCGGTCGTGAACGCCTGCGCGGCCGCCGCTTGCGCGCCCTGCAGCGTATCGCCGCGCAGTACGTCGGTGTCGACGTTGCCCAGCGCCGAGCCAATCGCCCCAAGCTGTTCAATCGGCACCGTAGCTTGCGCATACAATTGCCGGCCCGAGCCGGCAGAGGACCGCAGTTCGGTGACCGCCAGCGTCCCCGCAAGCAGCAGCAGCGCCACGAGCGCGCCGGCGATCCCGGCGAGCTTCCGCTTGAGGGACAGGTCTTTGAACAGCTGCATGCCACGCCTCGCGGATGGATTGGACAGACCGGACTCCCTCGTAATCGACGATCCTTGTCCGCGCTTGAGCGTCGCAGCGGCGGCCGCCTCTCTAGCGCAGCCTGAACTCGCCGACGAGCCCGGCGAGCGCCTCGGCGCCCTGTTCGGCCACCGTGCGGGGCGCGCTGCGCCGCGGTTATCGTCTCGTGTGCGTTGTGCGCCGACGCTTGCGACGCGCGCGCGCGCCACGTCCTCGGTCAGCTGCCGCGCGTCGGAGACCGCTTGCACCTGGCGCCCTGCCCCCTGCGCGACCTGGTCGACGGCGACGGAGATCTCCCCAACTGCGTGCCCGGCCTCCTGCGAGCTGGCGGCCACTCTCCTGCGAGGACGCCGCCAGCCGCTCCGACGTCGAGTTGATCTCGCGCATCATGTGCGTCACCCGCTCGCGCATGTGCACGAACGCGACGCCGAGCACGTCCCGTTCAGAGTGAGGCTTGGTCTCGGCGCTGAGGTCGCCGTCCGACATGCGTCGCGCAGCCTCCGCGGTGGCTTGCAGGTAGTCGATCATGCGCGCGAACGCCCGGGTCATGTCGGCCAGCTCATCGTGACCGCGCGGATGCACGTTGGCTAAAGATTCGGTGCAACCGACCGAGGCGCGCATCGCCTCGCGACACGAGCAAGGTGATCGTCAAGCCGCGAGGTGCCTTGAGCGCGGTCCGCGTACGGCGCCTAAGGCTTTGCTAGCGCGCCGCTGATAATCACTGCCGGATGGTGCAGCCGCGGATCCTGGTGGTGGACGACGACGACGCGATCCTCGACTCGCTGGCGCGCGCGCTCGAGCTCGAGGGCTACAAGGTCGCAACCGCGATCGACGGGGCGGAGGCCTTGCGATCGGTCGCCCACAGCGAGCCCGACGCGGTCGTGCTCGACATCGGGCTGCCTGATCTCAACGGGCGGGTCGTCGCTGCGCGGATGCGCGCCGGTGGCCTGTCGACGCCGATCCTGGTGCTGTCGGCGCTCGACGCCGTCGACGACAGGATCGCGGGGCTGGAGGCCGGCGCCGACGACTATCTCGTCAAGCCGTTCGCGATCGGCGAGCTCGTCGCGCGGCTGCGGGCGCTGCTGCGCCGCGCGGCGGCGCGGACGCATGCGGGCAGCGCCGCGCTGGCGCCCCCCGTCCGGCTCGGCGCACTGCTGGTCGACGTCGACAGCGCAGCCGCGAGCTGGGATGGGCATGATTTGGGGCTGACCGGCCGGGAGCTGGCGCTGCTGGACGCGCTGGCGCGCAACGTAGAGGTGGTGTTGAGCCGTGACCGACTGCTGGAGATGGTGTGGGGCTATGACTTCGCCCCCGACAGCCGCGCGCTCGACGTGTTCATGACGTACGTGCGCCGCAAGCTCGAGGCGGTCGGGGCGCCACGGCTGGTCGAGACCGTGCGGGGCGTGGGGTTCGTGCTGCGCCGCCCGTGATCCTGCGCTCGCTCACCGCGCGGATCGTGGTTGGCGCGGTGGTGGTCGTGACCGCGGTGCTCGGCG
>JBEKRJ010000863.1:0-2734 GCA_049518835.1 Solirubrobacteraceae bacterium | reverse complement strand
CCCTCCCGCCACGGCCGGATTCGTTATTGCTCATACCAACCCCCAAACTGTCCGACGACGCCGATCATAACCGAGCGCCAGCCACGCCGCTCACGCCGCGAGACACGCCGCCGACGCAACGGCCTCGTTGACCACCTGGCGTAACACCCGTTCGAGGGCGCCGGCGGACAGCATCGCGTTGGCGGCGGACGAGAGCACGCGCGCCAACGGCCCGCGCCCACGCGTTTGCACGCTCGCCGCCACCGTGCCCGCGTCACGATCGATGCGGTAGTCGACGTCGATCTCGAACGCACCGCGTGCCCGCAGGCTCAAACCCCGCTCGTCGGCACGATTGACCGCCACATCGAAGCTCACCGAGCGGCCGAGGAGCCCTCCCTCGACCGTAACCCGCTGGCCGGCTCGCAGCCGCTGCTCGCCATTGGCGAGCCGAAACGGCACCGGCGACCAGCGCTCGATCGAGTCGATCTCGGTCAACACTCCGAGAAGCTGCTGTGGGTCACCGTCAAACGCCGCACTGCTGCTCCAAGCTCCCATCTGTCCCCTCCGCGGTTGCCGTGAATCACCGATGTGGCGCAGCATCACGCTCGCGGCAGCCCGTGACCATCGACCAAAGGTGGCGTCCGGCTAACCCATCGCGGCACGGATCAGCGCGGCTTCAAGCTTGCCGGAGCTGTCCGAGGGTTATCTCCTCGCCACCTTTGGTGACTAGCCGAGCGGCCGTGTTTACGCGAAGTTCGCGTGGCAACGCAATCGAGATTTCGCATCGGAGGGCCGGATGGCAACCTCGACCAGCATCACAGCGCATACCGCAAACACACGTCCGCTCTTCCGGGTGCGGACCGCGAGTCGCCGCGATCGATCGACTGCCGATCGCGGCAACCGACGACCGCGATCACACGACTTGCACACGCACGCAGATTTGCGTCATGATCCATGCCCAGCAGCGCAGTGGGCGAGCGACGGGATCGGAGCGTGAAGCGGATGGCTACGTTGGGGCGCGCTGGTGGCGCTTCTGGCTACGGGCGCCGGGCCGTGGTCGCCATGTCGGTGATCGTCGTGGTCGCCACGCTGCTGTCGACAAGCTCAGCTTGGGCCGGTGATCTGCCGACGATGTTGTCGGACTCCGGCTTTCAGCTGAGGCCGCGGGGATTCCCCCTCGCCCAGGCCCTGGGGCCGGAGGTAACCAACGTGAGCTGGTCGTCGTGGACATCGACCAAGGCCACGGGCGCAGGCACGTTCATCGCGGAGGTCATGGGCCACGTCGACAGTGCGCACGTCACGCTGGTGGCCTACGACGTGCAGGGCGGCCATTTCACCGTTCTGAGGATCGCATTCGCAGGCATGAATCCCTTTACCCGGGTGTACGTCCCCGGCACGTGGGCCGGGTACCCCGCCTGGGCGCCGGTACAGGCGAGCTCCGTGCCGCCCGTCAGTTCCATACCGCCGGTGACGGCGCCGCCGTCGACGTCCGGCGCGCCGACCGTCTCGGGCACGGCGAGTGCCGGCGGAGTATTGAGCTGCTCGGGGGGCAGCGTCACCAGTCACGCGACGAGGGTGGTGTACCGGTGGGTCCGGGAGGGCAGACCAATCCCGGGCGCCGCGAGCCGGCTGTACCGGGTCCGCCACGTCGACGAGGGGTTGACGATCACGTGCGATGTGACCGCGTACAGCGGCAGCGTGGTGATCGGGACGGTCACGACCCCGGGCGTGCGTGTCGGCGTGCCGTTCGTGTCCGGCTGCCCGGCGGCGAGCGGGAGCCTGGAGGCACTGCTGCGGCTGCTTGGAGAGACGCGTGCACGGGCGCTGGGGGCGTTCGCCGGCAACTCCAGCAGCGGCCAGCAGGATGAGGATCTCGTCTGCCTGACCCCCGTCGGGGTGCTGGTCGGCTACCCGCCCGCGGGCCTACTGGGCACGCTCCCCGCGGATGCGCGGAGTCGGTTCGCAGGCCGCGTGATCTGGATCTCGACCGCAAACGCGTACTACTCGATCGTCGGTGTCGGCGTGGGCACGCCGCTTGCGAACGCGCGCTCGCTTTTGCGGCTGATCGGACCGTTTCAGGTCGGAGGCCAGACGTGGTATCTAGCTCAAAACGGCGCGTATCTCGTGGTGCTGATCGTGCGCGGCGGGATCGTCTGGCAGGTCGGGATCGCCGACTGGTCGGTGACCGGTGGACAGTCCGCGGAGCTCGCGCTCGTCAAGGCGCTCGGGCTGATCTTCCGGCAGAGCCTGCGGGTTAGCGGCCCGTTGCAAGCGCTTGACAGCTATTGGGCGGCGATCGGCGCGCACGACTTCCTGGCGGCCACGGGCTACGTGCTGTCCGGCGTGCTCGGCTCGCCCGCTGCGTTTGTCACCAGCGAGCAGCACGAGCACGTCGAGAGCGCCCAGTTCGAAGGGCGTGTCAGCTCAGCGTCGGGGGCCGGCGCGACGGTGGATGTTGTTTCCCTGACCACGCACGACCGGCAGTTCGGCTGTCGGTCGTGGAGCGGCTCCTACCGCATGACCCGCCGCGAGGGCCGGTGGCTGATCGCAGGTGCCGCCATCCACCCCCGACCATGCCCCAGTTGAGCATTTGTGGCCTGTGTGAGGATCTTCACCGGGCGTGTCTTCGTGGTCGCGCTATTGCTGGTCGGGGCGCTTGTAGGCGGGCTGAGCGGTGCCGCCGCAGCGCCGATGGCGCGGTCGAGCGCTGCGCCATCGTCGGCTTGCGTGCTGGTTCCCGGCGGGCCGGGCAGCT
>JBEKRJ010000862.1:0-2737 GCA_049518835.1 Solirubrobacteraceae bacterium | reverse complement strand
AAGTTGCACCGTGCCCGCAACCTGGCGTGCGGATCGAGCGCGAGCAATGGGACACCGGCTGCGAACACCACGGCTACACCGATCTGTACGACAATCGCTGCGAGCGGTTCAGAGTCAATTCCGGCCGCTCCCGGATCGCTTACGAGGCGCAGCTCATACTCGCTGATCCGGCGGATGTCGTCGTGCCGGATGCCCCGGAGACACCAGCCGGGTCGCTGCCCGACAACAGCTTGAGCTTCGTCATGCCAAGCCGCTTCTGCCTTCCCGACGAACTTGGCCATGAGGCGTGGCAACGCTTCGGCGATCTGCCGCCGGGCTGGGGGCGCGTCCAGGCCGTCGTCGACTTCGTGCATGACTGCCTCGAGTTCACGCCCGGCGCGTCGAATCCGTGGACGACCGCAGCGGACGCCTACCGAGCCCGCCAGGGCGTGTGTCGCGACTTCGCTCACCTCGCGATCACGTTCTGCCGAGCGCTAAATATCCCCGCCCGCTACGTGTTCGGCTACATACCAGACGTCGGCGTTCCGCCCGCGTCTGAACCGATGGATTTTTCGGCTTGGTTCGAGGCCTACCTCGACGGTCGCTGGCACACGTTCGACGCTCGAAACAACACGCCACGCGTGGGGCGCGTCGTCGTAGGGCGTGGCCGAGACGCGATCGATGTTGCGCTGATCACATCGTTTGGTCCCCACGTGCTCACCGGCTTCCAGGTCCGTGCCGAGCAGGTGACGCTGCCCGCACCGCGCTGAAATCGCCGTCGCAGTGCTCGGCAACCGCGCCCGCAGCTTTGGATTTATGATGACAATGTCGGTTCCGTTCGCGGAGACCGAAAGGACAGAAGATGGCAAAAGGCAAAGTAATCGTGATGAATTATGTGACGCTCGACGGGGTGATGCAGGGACCGGGCCGCTCGGACGAGGACACGCGGGATGGGTTTGCACACGGCGGTTGGGGGATCCGGTACAGCGACGAAGCGACGGTCGCCAAGTTCGGCGAGCGGATGGGCCCGGACCGCGCGTGGCTGTTCGGGCGGCGCACGTACGAACAGCTACTGACCTCCTGGAACGCGCGGGGAGGCCCGTTCAAGGACGCGCTCAACAACGCTCACAAGTACGTTGCCTCGAGCAACCCCGGCGCTCGGCTCGACTGGCCGAACTCGACGCTGCTGCACGGGGACGTTCCAGCCGCTGTGGCGGACCTCAAGCAGAGTTGGGGCACGAATCTCGTGATCATGGGTAGCGGCGTGCTGATCGGCTCGCTGATGGCCGCCGATTTAATCGACGAGTACCTGCTGATGATCGCTCCTGTGGTGCTGGGTACCGGACGGCGGTTGTTTGCCGGCGGCGCGTACGCATCGCTTCGGCTCCTCGACAGCATCACCACGAGCACAGGTGCGTTGATCGCCATGTATGCGCCTGCGGATCCGCACCCCCGATGACTTCGGCAGCATTCGAACAACACTCGAGCACCACCGCGGACCGGTGGTCGTCGACGCCGTGATCAGCGGCGAATACCTAAACCCAGTCGCTCGAGAGATAGCCGAACATCTCAGCTGACGGGCATCCCAAGGTTCGTCTCGCCGCGGTCGGGCCCTGCGGGCGCCTGTTCGGCGGCGCCCACCGGCTCGGCTTCGGCGACGAGTCGTGCGAGGATCTCTCGTAGCCGTCGTCGGGTGGCGCCGCGCGCCAAGCGGCCGTCTTCCTTGAATGCTTCGTGGGCGGTTGGGACGGCGAGCTCTTGGTCAAGGACACGAGCGCCGGCGAGCCCAAGGGCCTTGCGTAGCTCAGCTTGAGCCCAGACGGCGCCGAACATGCTAGTGCTGGCCCCGATCACAGCCACGGGCTTGTTCGCCAGGGGGGAGGTGGCGGGCGTGGGACGTGAGGCCCAGTCGACGGCGTTTTTGAGCACGCCTGGGATCGAACCGTTGTACTCAGGGGTGACGAACAGGATCGCGTCAGCAGCGCGGATCGCGGAAATGAGGGCGTCGGCGCCCGGCATGCCGCCGCCGGTCTCGTGCTCGTCGGTCTCGTCGAACGGCTCGACCGCTTTCAGGGTCTCAAACGGCACGAGCTCGGCGTCGGGCGGCAGCTCATCGGCTGCCGCCCGGAGCAGGCGTCGGTTGTGTGAATCGGCGCGCAGTGAGCCGACGATGCCAAGAACGCGCACCGGCTAGTCCTCCTCGTCTGCCAGCGCGAGCTCGAGGGTGACCGAGATCGTGACGTCCTTACCAAGAACGACGCCACCCTTGGGCAGCGGGGCGTTCCACTGAAGACCGACCGCGTCGCGGTCCACAGTGGTCTCGAGATCCAGGCCAATCTTCTCCACGTCGCCGAGCGTGACAACGGGTCCGGCGAGCCGACCTGTGGCGTTCACGGGCGTGCTGTTCCCTTTTAGCGTGATGGTGCCTTCGCTGCTCAGGACCCCGTCGTTGACGGTCAGAGACGAGGACTCGTAGGTGATCTCGGGGTAGCGCTCGGCGTCGAAGAAGTCTGGTGAGAGCAGGTGCCCCTTGAGCCGCTCGTCCTTGATCTCCAGCGAAGCGACCTTGACCTTGCCCACGAGCTTGCCATCGGTCAGGGTTGCGTCGACTTCGCTGAAGGTGCCGCGGAACGTGCCGACCATCATGTGGCGCGCGGCAAAAGCGGCCACGGAATGGACGGGGTCGACGGTCCAGGTGCCAGCCGGCACTTCGGTTGCGCCGGGCGTTTCGGTATCGGTAGCCATGTCGCTCCTTTGC
>JBEKRJ010000861.1:0-2738 GCA_049518835.1 Solirubrobacteraceae bacterium | reverse complement strand
TTGGGTATAGTTGGCGCAAATCTGCTGAGAGGATGAACGTGGATTTGAAGGAGGGCGGACGGATCAGACCTCACGGGGAAAAGGATCAGCAGCTCGCGTCGCTGACGCGAGGGCGAGTGCTTACGCGTTCGCTCGCGCTGCTCGGAGCGCTCGGCGGCGCCGGCGCCGGCGCGGAAGCGCTGTTGGCAGCTCCAGGGTCGACGCCCTCGCCGGCGCACGACCGCCAGATCTTCGCTTACGGCCTCCTGATCGAGCGCCTGCAAGCCGCCTTGTACGAGGAGGCGCTGCGCGGCGGCCGCCTGAGCGGGGAGTTGCAACAGTTCGCCCAGGTGGTCGGCTCGCAGGAGCAGGCACACGTCAAGTACTTCGCCGCAGCCGCGGGACCAGGCGCGAGCACGAGCCAGAGCTTTCGCTTCGGTGCCGCCGCGACCGATCCGGCGAGGTTCATCGCGACCGCGGTATCGCTCGAGACGACCGGGCTCGGCGTGTACAACGGCCAGGGCGTGAACCTCACGCCACCTGCGCTGAAGGCCGCCGCTCGCGTCGTGTCGGTGGAGGCTCGCCACGCTGCCTGGGCGCGCGCTCTCGCCGGCGAGCTGCCGGCGCCCGTTCCCGTCGACGTGCCGGTCACCGTCAGTCAAGCCAACGCCGTCTTTCGACCGTTTCTCGTCTAGCCATGTCCACCCAAACTTCCCGATCGTTGCGACTCGACGACTTCGACTGCGACGGAGCCGTGCGCGAGACCTACGAACGCGTGGCGCTCCACACGCGCGCAGGGTTCCTAGGCCGCGCCGCAGGTGTCGGCGGGGTCGCGCTCGGCGCCGCCCTTGTCGCTGCGCCGGCAAGCGCGGCGGCGAGCTCGGATCCGGGCGATGTCGCGATCTTCAACTTCGCTCTCGCGCTGGAGTATCTGCAAGCCTCGTTCTACACCGAGGCGGAGCGCATCGGCGCGCTGCGAGGAGCGCTCGCGCAGCAGGCAAACGTCGTCGGCAGCCACGAGCGCGCCCACGTCCGGTCGTTCAAGAGCCTGCTCGGCGCGGCCGCGATCAAGGAGCCAAGCTTCAATTTTCACGGCGTGACCGAGGACCCGAACACCTTTCGCAGCACCGCGGTCGCATTCGAGGACCTCGCCACCGCTGCCTACAAGCAGCAGGCGCCGCTGATCAAGTCTCGGAGCTACCTCGCGGCTGCGCTCGGGATTCACTCGGTCGAGGCGCGCCACGCAGCCTGGATCAGGCGGCTGGCTGGGTTCCTGCCGGCCGCAAACGCGTTTGATGATCCACTGAGCGACCCGAAGGTGATCGAGATCGTCAACTCGACGCACTTCGTGACGCTGCAGTCGCCGCAAACGAGCGCGCGGAGCACGCCCCGCTTCACTGGCTAGGCGATGGGACGGGTCCGGCTGCGATCGCGACAGCTGCCCGTGATCATCGCCGCGCCAATCGCCAGCGCGCTCGCCGCCGCACTCGTGTTCTCACACGCCGTGCCTGCCTCGACGGCGACCGGCGGGCTGACGGCGCCGCCCCCGGCATTCGCCGGCGACCGGCCCGCGCCGCTGACCGATCCGGTCGGGGTCACACGGTGGGCGGCGGTCCTGCGGGCGACGGTCGCACGCCGCACCCCGGCGAGCGACGGCAAAGCGGTCGGGTGGGTGCCGGCGAGGACATCGGACGGCACCGCCAACATCGTCCCGGCTGCGGGGGAGGTGGACCGCGACGGCGCGATGTGGGTTCGCGTGCCGCTGACCGCGTTGCCCAACGGCGCACAAGGCTGGGTCCGCCGGAGCGCGCTTGGCGGCTGGTCGTTTGTCGACACCCGGCTCGCGATCGACCGAGCCCGGCTGACTGCGACGCTGTGGCAAGGGGGGCGCGTCGTTTTCCGGGCGCCGATCGGCGTCGGAGCCCCGCGCACGCCGACGCCGGCCGGCACGTTCTACGTGCGCGATCGGCTCAACGGCTTCTCCAACCCAGAATACGGACCGCTCGCGTTCGGCACCAATGCGCGTTCGCCGACGCTGACCGACTGGCCCGGCGGCGGAATCGTCGGGATCCATGGCACCAACCGTCCGGATCTGATTCCCGGGCGCGTGTCACACGGCTGCATCCGACTGACGAACGCGGCGATCCTCAGGCTGGGCCAGCTGATGCCGATCGGCACGCCGGTGGTGATCACATGAGGCGCGGATCGATGCTCGGCCTCGCCTTGCTCGCCTGCCTGCTCGCGCTCACCGGCGGCGCTGGCCTTGCCGGAGCGGCGAGCCAGACCGCGACCGCCCCCGAGCAGCTCGTGCACGCCTACCCGCTCGGCCCCCAACGGCTGTGTTGCGGCGGCCACACCAGCACCCCGCGGTCGTCGCCCGCTTCCAAGCAGCGATCGGGGCCGACCGCGCGACGGGGTGGAAGCCAGGGTGGCCTGTCGAGCGCGATCTGGATCGCGGCCGTGGCCGGGGGCGCGTTGCTGACCGCCGCCGCCGCCGGCGGCATCTACATCACGCGCCAGCGGTTCAGCGGGATCGCCACTCAGGTCGCAGGGATCGTGCCGCCGCACCGCGGGACGGGAGTGCTCGCTCCCGGTCACGGTGACGAGCGCCGCTACCCCGCGGGCGACTTCAACCTGGGCGTGCTCTTGCACGAGCGCCAGGACTACGCCGCCGCCGCGGCCGCCTACCGCCGCGCCGAGCTGCTCGGCGACAACGACGCCGCCTTCAACCTCGGCGTGCTGCTCTACGAGACCGGCGA
>JBEKRJ010000860.1:0-2745 GCA_049518835.1 Solirubrobacteraceae bacterium | reverse complement strand
GGCGATCGCGGGCGCGCGGAGCTGGCCGGCGAGCTCGGCGAGCTGTTGGTCGAGCTCGTAGATCCGCGCCCGCGTGGGTGAGGCTTCGCCCCCTGGGGCGTGCGGGGCGGCCGCGGCGGCGAGGTCGTGCTGGGCGTGGGGTGCGCGGGCGTCTGCGGGCGGGGGGGGTTGGAGGCCGTCCTGCTGCGGCCGCTCGTTGTCGTTACCCGCCGCCGGCGGGGTGCGGTTGCGCTGCGGCGCGGGCTGTTGGGCGGGGGTGAGGCGGTCGAGGAGCTGGTATCGGGTCTTGACGAACTCGCGGCCTTCGAGGCGGTCGCGGCCCGCGAGGCGGGCGGCGAGGGAGTACACGTCACCGCCGGCGTCGCAGCCGGTCGCGAAGCACTTCCAGCCGCGGTCGGGATCCTCGTAGGCCCTGAGCGACGGTGTCCGTTCGTTTCCGCCGCGGTGAAACGGGCATTGGACGTAGCCGTGCCGGTCGACGGGCCGGCCCGTCAGGATCGGCACGTACTCGCTGGCGGGGATCCATCGTAACGGGTCCTCGCCGCGCGACGCGTCGCGAGGTGGGGTTGGCTTAGCAACGGAGCAGAAATGACGGTTTTCGATTAGTAGAAGTTCTCCTTCTCCCTTTGGCCGGAATGCTCCCCGACCAGCGTGCTGTCCACTCGCCGTGGTGACGGGTCGCTCCGGCTTGCCCGTGCCGCCGTCGATCACCCGGGCCGCTCGCCAAGCGCCGGGTGAGGAGCGCGCCGGGGTCGGGCGCCAGAGGTCCCAGTAGTAACGGCGCGGCGGTTCGCTTCCCCTGCTTCTGGCGAATTGCAGGTCTCGACCCCCGACGGCGGTCAAGACTCGCTTTCGTTCTCGCGCGGGGACCAGGCCCACGACCTCGTGGCTGGTTGTGTCCGTTTTTGGAGCACTCATCGCCAGGATCGACGCCGACATCGTGGCTCGTCCGCATCAGCAAGAGTCACGTGGCGGGTCGCTGGTGTCGGGGTCGCCTCCCGCGACGAGCAGCCGCGTCGCCGCCGCGTCATGCGTGGCCGGGTGGGCCAGACCGGCGACGGGCGACGGCGTCCGGCGGGTCTGTCCGTCGAGTCGGTGCTGCCGCCGGGCGGAGCCCGTCGTTCGCGGGCTCCGCGGGTGCCAGGCACCTCAATGGCGGTGGCGTGGCTGACGCTGGTTGGTGGTCAGCCCGTCAGGGGTTTGGGTGGTGGACGGAGATGACGTTGCAGAGGATGGGTGCTGGTGTTCCGATCTGGGCGAGCTCTCTGAGATGGGCGCTGGCCTGGGGGTTCTGGCGCATCGCGTTGAACGCTTCGGGGCTTGCCCATTGGGCGTAGTTGATGACTTTGGTGCCGTCGGGGCTGGCGTGGATGTTGGCTGAGATGAACCCTGGGAGGTGGCGGATGATGTCATCGGTCGCCTGGCGCCAGAGCGTGATCAGGCGCTGCTGGTCCTCTGGAGCAACGGTGAACACGTTGATCAGAGTCACGAGTGGGGCGTGGGGGCTGATGGTTGTCTGCGACATGGTCTTGCTCCTGTGTGGTGGTCGTGGGGTGCGGGGGTCAGGCGGTCGCCGTCGCGGGGTGCTCGGTGGTATCGAGCGGCTGGCGGGCGGGGTTGGGCACCCGCGCCGGGGCGGGGAGGCAGCGGACGGCAAGGATCGCTCCGGCAAGCGTGATGGCGGCGGCGATCAGGACGCCCTGGTCGGCGGCGTGCACGAAGGCGTGGTGCGCGTCGATGATGAGTTGGTGGCCAATGCTG
Source organism: Solirubrobacteraceae bacterium (assembly GCA_049518835.1). Classification (GTDB taxonomy): domain Bacteria; phylum Actinomycetota; class Thermoleophilia; order Solirubrobacterales; family Solirubrobacteraceae; genus Palsa-465. The sequence goes on along the minus strand of JBEKRJ010000860.1, from coordinate 984 downwards.
CCCGGGATGTGCTTGCCGATCTCGGTCGCGAGTCCGACCGATTGACCGACGAGCGCTTGGAGGTGGCGGGTGAGGTGGGTGCTGGCCGGTGTGAGGCCGGTCTTGTAGGCGGAGGCGACGACGCTGCCGACGATTGCGACGCCCAGGACGCCTCCGAGGTTGCGGGTTGTGTCGTTGATCGCGGAGCCGACGCCTGCTTTGGCGGGCGGGACGGAGCTCATGATCGAGTGGGTCGCGGGCGCCATCGAGAGTCCGATTCCGAGGCCGACGAATGTCATCGACATCATGTAGTGCAGGTACCCGGGGTTCGGATTGCCGGTGGCGAACAGGCACAGCCCGCTGGTCGCGAGCAGCAGCCCGGTCGTGATCGGGAGCCTCGGTCCTCGTGCTTCGGCGATTTTCGCGCCGATCGGGGCGGCGATCGCGACCATCAGCGCCGGCGGGAGTGCGCGCAGCCCGGCGGCCAGCGGGGAGTAGCCGAGTACGAACTGGTAGATCTGGGTCAGCAGGAACGTGGCGGCTGTTAGGGCGAAGAACAGCGCCATCACGCCACCTGAGGCCGCGGAGAACCGCGGGTTCGCGAACAGCCGCAGATCAATCAGCGGCTCGCTGCGGCGGATCTGCTGGGCGACGAAGGCGACCAGCAGGCAAGCGGCCAGGGCGCCGGTCAGAATCGTGGTGATCGAGGTCCAGCCGTTCGATGGTGCCTGGATCAGCGTGTAGGTCAAGGCGGACAGCCCGGCGACCGACAGGACCGCGCCAGCGAGGTCGATCCGCGGGGCCTTCGGGGCGCGCGACGCTGGCAACAGCCGCCGGCCGGCGATCAGGGCGACGATGACGACGGGGATGTTGATCAGGAAGATCGAGCTCCACGCGAAGTGCTCGAGCAGCAGCCCGCCGAGTGTCGGGCCGACGGCGACACCGAGGCCTGACACGGCCGACCAGATCCCGATTGCCTTGGCGCGCTCGGCCGGGTCGGTGAAC
>JBEKRJ010000859.1:0-2746 GCA_049518835.1 Solirubrobacteraceae bacterium | reverse complement strand
GCCAGTTCAGCCCGGTGGTGGGTGAGGATCGCGCCCGGCTGGTCGAGCTCGTGGGCGACAACCCAGCCGACGAGGTCCCGGATTCCGCGGCCATCGAGCGCGGCGGCGTGCAACAGCGCCGCCAGCAGCGCGCCCGCGCGCTTTGACCAGTGGGTCGCGTCAGTGGTGCCGCTGCCCACCCCGCCGGCGCTGACCATCGCCCGGGCCATCATCAGCGCCCCGTCCCAGACCCGGCGGCAGTGACCGGCGACCACCGCAGCGACGACTCGGAGTTCCGGCTGTGGCCGGTGGGATCAAACTCCCACGCCCGCCCCACCCGCCGACGGGCGTCGATCGTCGCAGCCAGCACGTCGGGCTGGGTCGAGGTCGAGACCACCGGCCCGGGGCAGGACAGGACGGTGGGGATGATCAACCCCGCGGACTTCCCGGGACCGCGGCGGCCCCAGCACGAGCACTGCCCGCTGCGGGCGCGCGAGCCGCCACCCGCCGCGCCCCGTCGCGCCGAGGAACGCGCCGCCGCCGCCGGCCGAGACCTGCCGACGGATCGCGGCCACCCTTGCAGCACTGGCCAGCCCCAACGCCGATCCCTCGACGCGTCGAGCCCCCCGGGTCCCATTGGCCCGCCACACCCGCACGGCCACGACGACGAGCAAGCTGACGACGATCACCGCAACGATGAACGCGGGCCTGTCGGGCATCGCCAGCAGTCCGACGAGCAGGATCAGCTGCCACCACGGCGACTTCTTTCGCCCCCCGCTGGGTGATGGACCCTAGCCGGATTGATGCTGCCGATCGGTCGTCGGGTCCCCTTCGGGGCGGTCGACTCCTGCTCGGCGATCCAGGTCTCGATCGTCCGGAAGCGGTAGCGGACATAGCGCTCGCCGAGACGGACCGTCGGCAGCTCACCCCGGCGCGACAGCGAGTAGACGAACCCACGCGGAACCCCGAGAAGCCCCGCCACCTCGTCGACGCTCAACAGTCGACCGGAAGACTCGACGGCCTGATCGGCCGCTTGGGGTGTGTTGGCTGGACGGGCCAGAGCAGCCGCCCTGCGGCCTCGACCAGCCTTGGTGTGCGTTTGCATGCGCAGCACCATGGCCCGTGGGGTGGGACGTATCTACCGCATTCCGGGACGTCTTCGAGGACGTCCCGACCCGTCCCGGGACGTTTCGGACGTCCTGATCATTTGCAGGTGAAACGCGAACCGGAAGCGGAGGATGGGTGGCCAACGAGAGGCTCCGTAACGCGATCGCCGAGGCTGGCATCGACACCGACGAGCTGGCGCGCCGCATCGAGGTCGACGCCAAGACGGTCGGACGGTGGTTGTCCGGCCGCACCCCTCACCCTCGCCACCGCGCAAGAGTGGCGCAGCTGCTCGACCGCCGCGAGCACGAGCTGTGGCCTGAGACCGCCCTCCCGCCCGTCGATGACGACGCCCGCCGCGAGATCGTCGGCACCTACGCGCGCGCCGACGATGTCAACGGCCCCGAGTGGCGGGCGCTCCTGCGCCAGGCCAGCGACTCCATCGAGCTGCTCGGGCTCTCACTGATCGACGTGCTCCCTGCGGCTGGCGTCACCGACGCGCTCGCCGCCAAGGCCGGGTCCGGATGCGGCGTGAGGATCCTGATCTCGGCGGCCGATTCCGTCTGGGTAACGACCGCCGCCCAGCAGCTCGGCCAGCACGACGAGGACCACATCGGCAACAACGCGTTGCAGCGCGAGATCGAGCTCGCCCGCGGGTTACCTCGAGCCGCTCCTGGCACAGCCGGGGATCGAACTGCGCCGACACTACGCCGAGCGCTTCAACTCGATCTTGCGCTTCGACGACCAGATGATCGTCTCCCTCAGCCTCTGGGGCGTCGGGCGCGCACATGCGCCGATGCTGCATCTGCGGCGCGTCTGCGACGGCGGACTGTTTGATCGATTCGCCGCTCACTTCGACGCGATCTGGCAGAACGCCAGCGAAAACGCCGAGCCAAATCCCGACACTTATCCGGCACCGAACGAGGAACCTCAGAGGTACGCGGCGGTCTCTCCGAGGAGCGCTACGAGCGCGACACCGAGCGGCTCAGACGATCGGCTGACCACGATCGTCCAGCTCCGCCCGAGGGTGCCCCGCAAACTGGGCCCACGGCCGGATGACTGCCGACCCCCCGCGCCTACGACCGTCGTCCTCGATCGGCTCCAAAGCTGACGGGACCGGGCCGAGAGATGGCTGCGACTGACATCAGCAACCCGATCCTGAACTCGCCCTATGACCCGCCGGAGGCTCATTTCGAGCTCGGGTTGCACGGCCCTACGGGCGTGGTCCTATGGCTGGTCGCGCTGGATCCCGAACCCGTCGCGGTCACGCCCGCCGACAACGGCGTGGGCGACGCGGTCGAGGCCGATCATGCTCGCCGTACGTGCGTGGGTGCGGCGGTTCGGCCGCGACGAGCTCGGCCCGTGGGAACGCGCGGTGTGGCTCACTGGCGGGTGGCTGCTGCACGTTCGCCCGCCGCTTCCGCCGTAACTGCGGGCGCCCGGCCGAGCTCTGGACCGCCAACCGCGTCCGGCGCCTGACCCGCGACCGCCACGCGCGAGTGGGTCGCATCGCTCGCCCGGCCGCCCCCACCCGCCAGCACGTCTCGCGAGCCCCGTGCCACCCGTCTGGCGAGCGATCACCAGCGAGAGCGAAGCGTCTCAACGCGCGACGCACATCCGCACGCTTCCGACCCGCGCGTCACTTCACTGCCGGCCTTTAGGC
>JBEKRJ010000858.1:0-2747 GCA_049518835.1 Solirubrobacteraceae bacterium | reverse complement strand
CCTCGATCAGGTCTCAGACGAGGCCGATCGGCTGCGCGCTGCGCTTGCCGCATTGGGCACAGACGACACGCCACCGCCGGCCATCGACGCGATGCAGCGCTCAACGGGCTCGGCGCCCGCAGCGCGCCGCCGCGCGTAGCGCGACGCAGTCCACCGTCCGCGAGTAGGAACGGACCGGAAAAGAACGCTAAGCGGGGGGTCCTAATGAGCGACGTCGACATCGACCTCGTGAGCATCGCTCTCGCGCTCGCCGCGGCGCTGCTCGAACGCGTCCGAGATGTATTTCAGGAACAGCAGCCCCAGCACCAGGTGCTTGTACTTGTACTCGGCCGACTCGACGGACCCCGCAGCTTGTTCGCCGCCTCGAATAGCGCCGCGCCGTTCGGACCGTCTCCCGCGTTCTCGCTCATATGTCAGAACACCGTATAGGCAGGCGCCTACGCGGCGCCTTCGCCGAGTGCGCTCGCCTCGTGCGCCTGGACTGGCGAACCGGACTGGGGAACTCAGCTCGCTGGGTGCTCGAAATCGGCCATGCGAGCGTTTAATAGTGTTGGCCAATGACTGTCTGGGGCATCCACAACGATCATCCCGAGCTCGACCTCATCGGGAATGGCTTCATCAGCGTCGGCTGGGAAGCGCTTGGCGACCTCACCGCGATCGGACCCGATAAGGAAGCGTTGAAGCAGCGGGTTGCACAGACCTTCCCGAACGCCAAGCCCGGTGCCATCCCGGTTTGGGCGGGGGTGCTGCTGCGCTTTGGCTTCGAGATGAAGGTCGGCGACCTCGTCATCTACCCCTACAAGCCCGACAGTACCTTGAACTTCGGTCGGATCGAGAGTGACTACTACTACGAGCCGGATGTCGAACTGCATCGCAACCGCCGCAAGGTGCAGTGGCTGAAGACAGGCATCCCTCGCGCGCAGTTCAGCAAGAGCGCCCGCTACGAGGTCGGCTCGGCGGTGACGCTCTTCCGGGTCAAGAACCACGAGGCCGAGTTCGTCGCCTTCGTCAACGGCGCCGCACCCGCGCCAGCGCCCGACACCGTGCCCGCGATCGCTGTTGCGGCGGATGAAGCGGCTGCGCAGGCGGAGGATGAGCCTAATGCTGAGCGCATCGAGACCTACACGCGCGACTTCATCATCGAGACGCTGCTGAAGGAGCTCGAAGGGGTCCGGTTCGAGTACTTCGTCGCGCATTTGATGGAGGCGATGGGGTACCGCACGCACGTGACTCAGGCTGTCGGCGACGGCGGTTTCGATGTGATCGCGCACCGCGACGCGCTCGGCTTGGAGCCGCCCATTATCAAGGTGCAGTGCAAGCGTACAGTCGCCAGCATCGGTGCACCCGACGTGCAGAAACTCACAGGAACGCTTGCGCCCGGCGGGTCCGAGCTCGGTCTGTTCGTCACCCTCGGCGCGTACTCGAAGGATGCGCAGCAGCTAGGGCGCACGCGTCAGGACCTCCGACTGGTCAACGGCAACGAACTGGTAGACCTCATCTTCGAGCACTACGAGAGCTTCAGGTCGGAGTGGAAGCGGTTGCTGCCGTTGCGCCGGGTGTATGTGGTTGACCGCGAGCCAGAGGCGAGCTAGAGCCGCGCTCAATGAGCCGGATGGCGGATTCGGCGCCGCCCCGGTGAAGCCTCAGCCGCCAGAGCAGGTCACGTGTTTAGGCCTGCCGTTAACGAAGCTGTCAGAGGGGCAATGTGGTCGGCTGGCCCCGGGCGCAGGGGCGGCTGACGGCGACGACTGCTGCCTGTCGCGTTCAAGCAGCAGCGCCGTCGGGCGCGAACCAGAGCGCTGCAATCGTTCCATAGCGCAAGCCTGAGTGGCTTCGACTTGACGTCTGGAGGCTCCTTGTCTCGCGGATTGCAGTAGCGAGCCGCGCGCTCGCGCGGACGCCGGGTCCTGGTGGCAAGCGGAGTGACGTCGACGCCGGTGGACACCGCCGCATTCCGCTGGGGAGGGGGAGCGTCGGGGGTGGAAGCCGAGGCTTTTGAGGCTCGGTCGGTGTGGTTTCGTGCGGTGCCGTCCGGGACTCGCCACGCCCGGGTCTCTGTCGAATGCGAGAGGTGGCTCGTCCGTGATCAGCGGTTCGTGATCGCCTGGCGCACTGCGTTCAGGTGCAACAGTCCTCGTGGCAGGCGTTGCCGGGCTCGCCCGGGATCGATGCGCTGGCGCAGCAACCCTCGCCGCGCCAGGTCTGGCGGCCTTCGTTGATGGCGAGCGCCTCGATCGCGGAGTCAAGGCCGAACCCGAGCAGCGCGACGGAGCCGGCGAGGGTCGCCGCGGTGATTCCGATCGCGCCCTCGGCGGTCATGTAGGCAAGGCTGAGCCAGGAGAGCGCCTTCGCGCGACGGATCAGCTGGTCGCGCTCGGCCGGCTCGAGCATGCCCTGCTGCTGCGAGGCGGTCGGCGGCGCGAGGGTCGGAAGCTCGAGCGACGGGGTGCTCACTGTCTGACCTCGGCGGGCGCGAGGTGCGCGTCGAGCAGTCGCCGGCCTGGTTCGGTGAGGGCGTAGAAGACGATCTTGTGCTCGCGCCGCGAGCTCGCCAGGCCGGCGGCGTGCAGTGTGCGTAGGTGGTGGGAGACGAGGTTCTCGTGCCGGCCGGTGATCCACGCTAGGTCACAGACGCACAGCTCCCCGCCTTGGCGCAGCGCAACGGCGACTGTGACTCGCGTGGGGTGACCGAGCGCCTTGCCGCGCGCGGGTAGCTCGGCGATCGCCGCCTCGTTGAGGTGCCGGCG
>JBEKRJ010000857.1:0-2751 GCA_049518835.1 Solirubrobacteraceae bacterium | reverse complement strand
GCCCGAACGGGCCGGCCGCGAGTCATCCGGCTGGACGCCGCGAAGCGGCCCCAACGGGCCGGCCGCGAGTCATCCGGCTGGACGCCGCGAAGCGGCCGGCCCCTGCTCAGCCGCGGGCGCCGGCGGGCGACTTGGAGAACACGAACTTGCCCATCGGCCCGTCGAGCGGGCTGTCGGGCGCGGGGCGCCACAGGACCGTGTCCTCGATCTTGCGCGCCAGCGTGAAGTCCTTGTCGGTGATGCCGCCCGCCGAGTGCGTCGCGAGCTTGACCCACAACTTGCCCCAGGTCACGTTCAGGTCGGCGTGATGGCCGGCGGCCTCGCACAGGTAGCCGACCGCGTTGACTGCCATCAGCGTCGTCGGCCAGCCGTCGGTGTTGTACTTGCGCCGGATCCAGTCGCCTTCGTAATACCACTCGTCGAGGCCGTGCTCCGACAGCTTGGCGGGTATCTCCTGTTCGCTGTAAGTTCGCTCTTTGCTCATCGGCAAAGCATATGCCCCGTGTAGCCGGCGTCGACCCGGGCACGGTCTCGTTTGACCTGTGCGTGCTGCAGGACTCAGAGCCGGTGCTCGAGCAGGTGTTCGAGACCGGCGCGTTGAGCGCCGACAGCGGGCCGCTGCTGGAAGCGCTCGCGCGCCACGGGCCGTTTGACCTCGTCTACGGTCCCAGCGGCTACGGCCTGCCGCTGGTCGCGGCGGCCGACGTCGGCGAGCGCGAGCTGGCCGAGATGGTGCTCGTGCGACCCGACGAGCGCACCGCGGACGCCGGCGTCGGCGGCATGCGCTCGCTGCTGCGGGCGCTGGCGCGCAGCGGCCTGCCGGTCGTGTTCGGTCCCGGCGTGATCCACCTGCCGACGGTTCCGCGCCATCGCAAGTACAACCGGATCGACCTGGGGACCGCCGACAAGGTGTGTGCGGCGGCGTACGCGATCGTCGACCAGTCCGCCCGCCGCTCGATTGGGCTGCGTGACACCGCGATGGTGATGCTCGAGCTCGGCGGCGCGTTCACGGCCGCGCTGGCGGTCGCCGGCGGCCAGATCGTCGACGGCCTCGGCGGCTCCTCGGGGCCGATCGGCGTGCGCGCCGTCGGGGCGCTCGACGGCGAGCTGGCCTACCTGCTCGGGCCGGCGCTGCGCAAGCGCACGCTGTTCAGCGGCGGGGCGCTTGATCCGACGGGCGTGGGGGTGAGCGGCGAGCTCGCGGCGCTGTGGTCCGCGCCCGCCCATGCCGACGGCTGGAAGGCGCTGCTCGAGGCGGCCGCCAAGGCGGTGCGCACGCTGGTTGCAAGCGTGCCGGCGCCGCACGAGATCGTCGTCTCCGGCCGGCTCGCGCGCTTGCCCGACGTGGTCGGCGCGCTCGGTTGCTCGCTGCGCGACATCGCCCCGGTGATCGCGCTCGTGCCGGGCCGGGCGAGCGCGGCCGCGCATGGTGGCGCGTTGCTGGCGGACGCGCTCGCCGGCGGTGCCAACGCGGCGCTGGCGGAGGTGCTGGCGCTGCGCGAGTGCAGCGGCAGCGCGCTTGACCACCTGCGCGTGGCCGGCGCCGAGACGATCTCGCTCGGCTGACGGCGACGCGTGGCAGCCGCTGGTTGAAGCGCGCAAATTCGGGAAAAGGGGGGGCGATGGCCAGCGTCTTGATCGACGAGTCCGGGGTTCGTGAGCGGTGGCTGGCCGTCCGCGGGGGACTCGACGAGCGTGGCCGGCGGGTGTGGGTCGCCGCCGAGGCCCGCTCGACGGGCGCGGCGGGATCGCGGCGGTCGTGCGCGCGACCGGTGTGTCGGAAGCGACGGTCCGGCGCGGGATCGCGGAGCTCCGGTCCGGACAGCGCGCCCCCGCCGGCCGGGTCAGGCGCTCGGGGGCCGGCCGCAAGCCGATCCTCGAGCTCGATCCCGAGCTCCCGGCGGCGCTTGAAAGCCTGATCGAGCCCGTCTCCCGCCGCGACCGGGAATTGCCGTTGCGTTGGACGAGCAAGAGCGTGGCGAAGCTGACCGAAGCACTGCGCGCAGGAGGTCATGCGGTCCACGGCTCGACCGTTCGCCTCCTCGTCAGCGCGCTCGGCTACCGCCTGCTCGCCAATCGGCGCAGCGCAGAAGGCGCCAACCACCCCGATCGCGACGCGCAGTTTCGACATGTGGCGGAGGTCACCGCGGCCGCGCTCGCGGCGGGCCAGCCGGTGATCGCCGTCGACGCGAAGGTCAAGAGCGGGCCGTCGGGCGGGAGCTGGGTCGCCGTCGCGCTCAATGCGGACACGTGCGCGGTGACCGTCGAGGCGATCCGAAACTGGTGGCGGCAGGCCGGCGACGATCACTATCGGGACGCCGACACGCTGACGATCGCCGCCGACGCGGGAGCTCCCAGGAGCGCTCGCGGCCGGAGTTGGCGGCTCGAGCTGCAGCAGCTTGCAGACGAGCTCGGCATCACCATCCAGGCGGTGCACTTCCCGCCCGGAACGTCGCGATGGAAGCGTGTCGACCAACGCCTGGTGAGCCATCTCTCGGTCAGCTCGGGCGTGGCATCCGTGACCGCCTATGAGGTTGCGCTCGATGTCGTCGGCGCCAGGGGCGGCGAGCGTACCGTCACTCCTACGGCGTTCGAAGACGAGTGGAACTTCACGATCGAACCACGAGAATCTGTCACTAAAAAACGAGTGCAAGCGTAGCTGATGCCGCCAGTAATAAACGTGCAAACCACCGACTTGTGTGGTGGCTGGGGCAGTGTTAGTTTGCTTTGTCCAGTCTTTCGCGAGAGAGG
>JBEKRJ010000856.1:0-2751 GCA_049518835.1 Solirubrobacteraceae bacterium | reverse complement strand
GCCGCCGACGCCCGACTGCGCGCCGAGCGCGGCGCTCGAGAACTCGAACACCGTCCGCGTGTAGTAGTCCAGGCCGCGCACGAGCGTCGCGTCCAGGCGGTAGGCGATGCCGGCGTCGTCGAGCAGCGCGCGGACCTGCGCGAAGTGCTCGGCGTCCTCGGGCGAAAGCCGCTCCAGCAACTTCGGCGCAGCTCCCATCACGGCGCGCGTGCCGGGGTCGGTGGCATCAAATGCTCGCAGCGGGTTGAGGTCGATGCGAGCGCGGACCTCGGGCGACAGCCGATCCTCGTGCGCGTGCAGATATGCGCTGAGCTCCTCGCGATACGCCGCCCGGGTCTCGGGTGCGCCGAGGCTCGACAGCGACAGGCTCGTGTCGCGCGCCCCGAGCAGCTGCAGCAATTGCTCGAGCAGCACGATCAGCTCGGCGTCCGTGGCCGCCGCTGCCGAGCCGATCGCCTCCGCGCCGAGCTGCCAGAACTGGCGATAGCGACCGCGCTGCGGCGCCTCGGCGCGAAAGAAGCTGCTCAGGTACCACAGCTTCACCGGCTGCGCGAGCTTGTGCATGCCGTGCTGGATGTATGCGCGGCACACCGGCGCGGTCCCCTCGGGTCGCAGCGTCAGCGAGCGCCCGCCGCCGTCGTCAAACGTGTACATCTCCTTCTGGACGATGTCGGTCGCCGCGCCGACGCCGCGCGCGAACAGCTCGGTGGCCTCGAACGCGGGCGTCTCGATCCGCTGGTAGCCGGCGGCGCCGAGCAGCTTGCGCGCCTGCGCCTCGAGCAGCTCGCGACGCGCGGCATCCTCGGGGAGCACGTCGAACGTGCCCTTCGGCGCCTGGATCACTGCTGTTGGGCGAGCTCGCGCAGGAACGGGTTGGTCGCGCGCTCGCGGCCCAGCGTGGTGATCCCCATGTGACCGGGAAGCACGGTGGTGTCGTCTGCGAACATCGTCAGCAGCATCTCGATCGACCCCAGCAGCGTCGGCCAGTCGCCGCCGGGGAGGTCGACGCGGCCGACCGATCCCTGGAACAGCACGTCGCCCGACAGCAGCGCGCCCTCGTCTCTGACCGCGTAGGTGACGTGGCCCGGACTGTGACCGGGGGTGAACACGACGTCGAGCGTCAGGTCCGCCAGCTCCAGCGTCTCGCCGCCCGCGACCGTGTGGTCGGCCTCGTAGCTCTCAAACGGCCCGAAGCCCGGCCACGGCACATAGGCCATGATGTCGGCCAGCACCTGCGTCTCGAGCACCGGGCAGTAGACCGGCGCGCCGGTCGCCTTTGCGAGCGGGGCGACCGCACCGATGTGATCGAAGTGACAGTGCGTGAGCAGGATCGCCTCGACGGTCTCGATCTCCAGCGCCTCCAGCGCGGCGACGATCCGCTCGCTCTCGTCGCCCGGGTCGACCACGACCGCACGATCGGCGCCCTTGCGGCGCACGATGAAGCAGTTCTCCTGCACCGGACCGACCGTGAACATCCGCACGTCGATCATTTGCCCAGCGCCTTGCGCCGCTGCCGGCGGTTGAACATGAACAGCTCGAGGTAGTAGCCGGCCGGCACATACAGCGCGAACGCGAACACCGCGAAGAAGGCCGCCGCGGTGAAGCGGCTGCTGCCCTTGGTCTCGATCGCGACGAACGCAAACATCAGCACCGCCGCCAAGCCGGCGCGGACGGCCGAGGTCCGCCAGGTCGGGGGCGTGTTGAGCCGCTTCTCGCGCGCCTGCGCACGCGTCAGCTCCTTGCGCTCACCGGGCGCCACCGGGCGGCCCGTGCGCCCGCGCGTCTGGATCGAGCCGGCGGCAGTCCCGCGGTGCTTGGTGCGGCGCTTTCGCTTCGTCTGGGCCATGTCCGTTGCTTAGAGCTTACGCGGTGAACCCCAGCCTTTCCTCTACGGTGGCGCGATTTCGGACCGGGACGTCGTCGGGGAAGCAGTGCAACGCGCGTTGCGGCGCGAGGCCGACGAGCTCGGCCTCGCGGACGGGCGCGTGGGCGCGGATCGCGGCGACGATCGTCGCCAGCGAGGTCGCCCGGTGATCCTCGACGTTGATCGAGACCTGCGCGACGTCGCGGTGCGCGAGCCACAGGCCGATCGCGCGGACGCCGCTCAGTCCCTCGGCGCCGCCCTCGCGGATCCGGGCGGCGATCGCGCGCGCCTGCTGAAGGCTCGCGGGTGGCGCCAGCTCGACGTTGAACGCGATCAGCGGCGGGCGGGCCGCGACCAACACCGCGCCGGCACTGGGATGCAGCTCGGGCGGCCCGAAATCCGGGCGCAGCTGGCCGGCGGCGATCCGCCGCGCGAGCGCCACCGGGCCGCCGCGGCGAAGCTCCGCGCGCGTCCGGCCGCCGGCGAGCAGCCCGTACAAGAACACCGGCAGCTCGAGCTCGTCGCCGAGCCGGTCGGCGAGCACCAGCGCCTCGGCGCACGCCGTCCCCCGGTGCTCGTCGCGGAGGTACACGATCGGCGCGACGTCGAGCGCGCCGACGCGCGGGTGCAGTCCGTCCTGGCGGCGCAGGTCGACGCGCGCGAGCACCTCACGCGCGCCATCGAGCACCGCGCCGGCGAGCTGCCCGGGAGCTCCGGCGAGCGTGAACACGCTGCGGTGGTGGTCGGGATCGGCGTGCGTGTCGAGCAGGCGGGCGTCGAACGCCGCCGCGATCGCCGCGAGTGCCGGCTGGTCGCGGCCTTCGGAGACGTTGGGGACCGCGAGCAGCGTGCTACCGATGATAAGGAGCGGTTAGCGGTTAGCGGTT
>JBEKRJ010000855.1:0-2752 GCA_049518835.1 Solirubrobacteraceae bacterium | reverse complement strand
CGATCCGGAACTGACCGATCCGGCGCGCGAGGTGGTATAGCGGACGCGCTGCCCGGTCGTAGTCGCGCCCGAGGCGTCTCAGGCGCCCACCGATCTCCGGCGAGAACAGCGTCGCCAGATGAAGCTCACGATCGAACCATTCGCGATCCTCGTCCAACACCGCCGCGCGGGCCGGCGCCGGCAGCGCGGCCACCCACGGACAAGACGCGTCGACGATCCCAGGCGCGAGCACGGCCGCGGCGAAGCGCGGCTCGAAGGCGAGTGCGCGCGCGACCCCGTGGCCGGCGTGGTCTATCCCGATCACCGCCATCCGCGACGCGTCGACATCCGCACGGGCGATCATCGCATCAGCGACCGGACCGAGCACCGCTTCCCAGTCGGGTCGCAGCACCAGTCCCTGCCGGCGCAGCGCCGCCTGGCGGCCCGGCCCGTCGAACGTCATCCAGTGATATCCACGCGCCCGTGCCGCGCCCCCCCCGGCCGCCCACGCCGAAGAAGTGGCCGCCCGGCCACCGTGATCGATGACAACCAACCGCCTGGTGCCCGAACCCGCCGAGAAGAAATACCCTGGCAGGGCCCTGTCCTCGTACGCGATCGACAGGCGCTCGCCGCCGAGCAGCCCAACGGCGCGGTCCCAACACTCGCGCTGTCGCTCCCACAGCCGATCCTCCTCGACCAGCCCGTCGCTCTCGTCGATCAACGCGAGCGCAGCCGCGTAGTAAGAGGCAGCATGCAGATACGCCCAACCGCTCCCCCCGTGCCTCGCCGCCGCCCACGCGGCCCCGCCCTCCGCCGTCCACTCCTGCACCCACGCGCCACCGTCGCCGCCCTGCGAGCGAGCGGCGATCGCCTCGACCACGTCGGGGTCAGCGGCCCCCCAACGCGCGGCGGCGACCAGCGCGCGCAGCTCATGCTCGCGCCGGTCGCTCGTCGGATCCATGGCCGATCGGACAGTCACATCGCCCTCTAGACGACCGGCTGCACCGGCGCGGCGTCGCTCTCCTCGGGCGCGGAGGACCGCTTGATCCCCCAATACACCAATCCCAGCGGGATCGCCCAGTGAAAGACGATGTTCCCCGCCTTGGTGTTGATCGTGCCCGCGATCGCGTGGAACGGGACCATCGCGGCGAAGATGCACGCCCACATCGTCGTCAGCTTGCGGTTGATCGCCTTGAACTTGGGCGATCCCCAATACTGCTCCGGCACCTGATCGCGGGCGTACTCCTCGGTAAACGGCGTGAACAACAACGAGGCGAACGAGATCGCCGACAGGATCAGCGCCGCGATCCCGCGCGCATACCGAGCGACCCAATGGGCCGTCGAAGCATCCGCCAGAAACGCCACCACCACGAACCCGATGAACGTGACCACCGCCCCGACCTCGAGCAGCTTGGGACGCCCGGCGCGCACCACGCTCAGGGCTGCGATCACAATCGCGACCGCGAGCGCGGCCAGCGATCCGATCTTCAGCGTGGCATGCGAAGCAAGCACCGTGAACACGATCCACGGGATCAGCGCGATGAAGATTCCCTTGCCGCCCCCGCTGTGCTCGGGGGCATCGGTCTTATTTGAGGACATGGAGCTTTCCTTCCGGTTGATGTGCTGGTTGATCCCCATGCCAGAACTCTCCCGCCGCCCGCGTCGCTTGTCCTGCGTAGCCGACTACGTAATCGCCACAAACCCGCCCGCGCACGCCGGGTGGTCGTAAAACCGATCCGCGATGAGCACGCCCCTGACCCCGCAAACCGCCGGCAGCACGACCGTGTACGTCGTCACGGGAGGCAACCACGTCGAGATCGCGCTGGATCGCTCCCAGAGCAACGAGCTGCTCGACGTAATCGAGGTCCGTGCCGCTCCGGGCGGCGGACCACCGCCCCATCGTCACGCGTTCGCCGAGTGGTTCCGCGTGCTCGAGGGCGAGCTGACGCTCACCGAGGAGCGCGACGGTGTCATGCGCGCCACCCACGCCCTCGGCCCCGGCGGGTCGGTGTTCGTCGCCCCCTGGACCTACCACGGCACCCTGAACGTCAGCGAGGAGCCGTGCCGGTTCGAGGTCGTAGGCCAGCCCGGGATTATGTCGGGCTACTTCGCCCAGGCCGGCGTGCCCGTCGCCGACGTCTACACCGAGCCGGACCGCGCCCCACCTTGACCGCCCGAGTTGCGCGACATCTCGGCGCGCTGGGGCATCGAGTTCTGGACCGGGCCGACCGATCCCAGCTCGCCGCCCGCCGTAGGAGCTCCGGCTTGACCACAAATGCGACTCGGGCTGCACGCTCTCGGGACCGGAACCGGCGCCCGCCGTGAAGCTATGGCCTGTCGGCCGGCTAACCGCCGGCCGACAGCTGACGATCGCTCTGTCCGCCTGAGACGGTCGAGGCCGGCTTGCGCTTCGCCACGGACGGAGCAGTCCGTTCTTGCTCAGATCCAGTAACGCCCGCTGTCGAGTTGGACGAAAACGAGGCGTCTCGCTCCGGCCGGGACAGGCCGCCGCCAAGGCTGCTCCCTTTCGTCCGCTTCGCAAGCGCGCGACGCCACGCGGCCGGCGCCTGCTCGGCCAGAGGAAGCGGACGCCAAGTTCCGCTATCCGCGCGCATGGCCAGTCACGCCCGCGAGGCCGTTAGTGCGGCGGACCAGAACGTGTGACTTGCGTGCGCGTCCCCACGTCGTTGTCGCCACTTGCACTGGCCCCGGGGTAGACGCTTGAAGTGGCCCCACCTCGCGTCGGTTGTTGTTGGTCTGGATCTTGCCTGAT
>JBEKRJ010000854.1:0-2758 GCA_049518835.1 Solirubrobacteraceae bacterium | reverse complement strand
CTGGTCGACATCCACGCCCGGGTCGGCGAACTGATGGACCGCCATCGGCCCGAGGCGGTCGCGATCGAGGAGCTGTATTTCGGCGCCAACGTGCGGACCGCGTTCGCGGTCGGGCAGGCGCGCGGGGTCGTGCTGCTGGCGGCCGGCCAGCGGGGCATTCCCTCGCATTCCTATACGCCCCAGCAGGTCAAGGGGGCAGTATGCGGCCACGGCCGCGCGGACAAGCTGCAGGTCGGGCGGATGGTCGCAAGGCTCCTCGGGCTCCCGGATCCCCCGTCTCCCGACCACGCCGCCGACGCGCTCGCGGTCGCGATCTGCGAGCTCAACCGGGCGCCGCTGACGGCGGCGGTGTCGCGCGCATGAACGCCGGCGCGCGTGCGAGCACAGGCGCGCGTACGAGCGCAGGCGCCGGCATCAGCGCGGGCGGTTCATGGATCACGGTGGCGCGGGGATGATCGCGCTCGTCAGCGGCACGGTTGCGGTTCGCCGCTCCGACCACGTCGTCGTCGACTGCGGTGGCGTCGGCTACCGGCTCGCGGTCTCCGCCGAGACGCTGCGCCACGTACCGGGGGTCGGCAAGCCGGTGACGCTTCACACCCATCTGGTCGTGCGCGACGACGCGCTGGCGCTGTACGGGTTTTCGACAGAGGAGGAGCGCGAGCTGTTCCTGATGCTGCTCGGCGTCCAGTCGGTGGGGCCGAAGGTGGCGCTGGCGGTGCTGTCGGGCGGCCCGCCGCGGGGGTTGCTGGCGGCTGTCGCGGCCGGCGACGCGCCGCGGCTGCAGACGGTCCCCGGCGTTGGCAAGCGTACGGCGGAGCGGATCATCGTCGAACTGCGCGAGAAGGTCGGCAGCTCGCTGCCCGAGCAGGCGATCACCGTGATGCGAGCCGACGATCCACGAACGGTCGCGCGCGAGGGCCTGCTCGGCCTCGGCTACACCCCCGTCGAGGCCGATGAGCTACTCGACGGGGCCCCCGGCGAGAGCGCCGAGGAGCTGATCGCGCACGCGTTGCGGAGCGCGCGCCGATGAGCGCTGCGCCGCGCGAGGCGCTGCGGAGCGCGCGCCGATGAGCTCCGAGCCGAGGGTCCAGGCGCCCGAGGAGCTGCCCGACGACGAGCTTGACCGCTCGCTGCGCCCGCGGCGACTGGAGGACTTCATCGGCCAGGAGGCGCTGAAGGACCAGCTTGCGGTCTCGATCGCCGCCGCCGCGAGCCGCGGCGAGGCGCTCGATCACGTGCTGCTCGCGGGCCCGCCCGGACTGGGCAAGACGTCGCTGGCCCAGATCGTCGCCGCCGAGCTCGAGGTCCCGTTCGTGCAGACCGCCGGGCCCGCGCTCGAGCGCAAGGGCGACGTGGCCGCGTTCTTGACCGCGCTCGAACCGCGCGCCGTCTTCTTCGTCGACGAGATCCACCGGCTGCCGCGCGCGCTGGAGGAGACCTTCTACCCGGCGATGGAGGACCAGACGCTGCCGATCACCGTCGGCCAGGGCGCCGGCGCGCGCATCGTGACGCTCGATCTGCCGCCGTTTACGCTGATCGGCGCGACCACGCGCACGGGATTGCTGACGACGCCCCTGCGCGACCGGTTCGGCATCCAGCATCGGCTCGAGCACTACGAGACCGCCGATCTGGCGCGGATCGTCCGCCGCTCCGCGCGGCTGCTCGGGGTGCCGATCGACGACGACGGCGCGCTCGGGATCGCGCAACGTAGCCGCGGTACGCCGCGCGTCGCAAACCGGCTGCTCAAGCGCGTACGCGACTATGCCGAGGTTCGCGACAGCGGCGTCGTGACTGAGCGCGTCGCGGCGGCCGCGCTCGACCTACTGCAGGTCGACCACGAGGGGCTCGACCACCTCGACCGCCAGATCCTGCGCGCGATCTGCGAGAAGTTCGGCGGTGGGCCGGTCGGGCTGTCGACGCTGGCGGTGGCGGTCGGCGAGGAACAGGACACGATCGAAGACGTGTACGAGCCGTACTTGCTGCAACGTGGACTGATCGAACGCACGCCTCGCGGCCGCGCGGCGACCAAACGCGCCTTTTCGCATCTCGGACTGCAGCACCCCGGACCGTTGAGCCTGATTTAAGTGACATGGTCACGGCGCCGCCGGGCCCTCGCAGCAAGCGGGGGCTATCCTCAGGCGGGGCAGCGATGTCACACGAGCACTACTTCATCTGCCCGCATTGCGGCCACCGCTCGATGGGTGTCGACCGAAACGCCGGCTTCAGGCGCGAGGCGAGAGGGTGCGAGCGGTGCGGGTTCGCGTATCTGTTCGAGCTGCTCGACGACTACTACCCGGCTCCCAACGCGGCGTTCTTTGCCTGCGACCGCCAGGGCCGGGTCGTGGATTGTGGACGGGGGTCGTTCGAGCTGACGGGACTGAAGACCGAGCAGGCGATCGGGCGGCCCGTCAGCGAGGTGCTCGGGCTGCGGTTCGAAGACGGCTCAGACCACGTCGGCACCGCCCTCGAGTGGGAGGTCCGCGTCAAGGGCAAGCCGGTCTCGGTGCACGCCGAGCACGATTTCCCGGCGCGTGCGGTCGCCGACATCTTTCCGGCCTACGACGACGAGGAGGGCGGTCTGCTGCTGGTGCTGACCCCCTCCAACCACCACTAGCATCCAGCGGACTCGATGACCGATCGTCAGCGCAACGGGTTCATCCTGACTCTCGTCGTGGGGCTGATCGTCGCCTCGGTCGTGGTGCTGTTCACCAACAAGACCGTGCTTGGACTCGATCTGAAGGGTGGCGTCGAGCTCGTC
>JBEKRJ010000853.1:0-2758 GCA_049518835.1 Solirubrobacteraceae bacterium | reverse complement strand
CGGATCGCCGCGATCGCCTTGACGCCGTCGCCGGGGAGGTCCGGCGCGATCAGGCACAGGCGGGGTCGATGGTCGCGCGCGGCGATCACCGCGGTCGTGGCGTCCTCGACGGCGGCGACGACGCGAATCCCGTCGCTCTCGAGCGCGGCGCACACCGCCGCGCGCGACAACGGATCGTGATCGGCGACGACGACCGTCAGATCATCGGCGGCCGCGCGGCCGGCGTCCGTGCGCGCACCGGCAGGGCTCTGCCCCACGGTCAATGCATCCATCTCGATCCCTTCGGACGACCCTAGATTTGAAGTCCAGCCGCGTTCCCCTTCGGCCCTACGGCGCCTCGATTCTACATGGGCTGCATAAGCCCCCCGGGGGCCTGGTCGGACCGCCGGCGCCGCCCGCATCGCTAGCCTTCATCGCTGTGCCGAGCACGGTCGTGATGAAGTTCGGCGGGACCTCCGTCGCCGACGCGGAGCGCATCAAGCGCGCCGCGCACCGGATCGTCCGCCAACGTGAGAGCGGTCGGCGCGTAGTTGCGGTGCTGTCGGCGCGCGGGCAGACGACCGATGAGCTGATCGCGATGGCCGAGGAGGTCTCGTCGACGCCGGATCCGCGCGAGATGGACATGCTGCTGTCGACCGGTGAGCGGATCTCGTGTGCACTCTGCGCGATGGCGATCAACGACCTCGGCCATCGGGCGATCTCGTTGACGGGCTCACAGGCCGGGATCGTGACCGACACCTCGCACACCAAGGCGAGGATCCTCGACGTGCGCGCGAATCGGATTCGCGAAGCACTGAGCGACGACCTGATCGTGCTCGTCGCGGGCTTTCAGGGCGTCTCGACGAGCCGCGACGTGACGACCCTCGGCCGCGGCGGCTCGGACACCACCGCTGTCGCGCTGGCGGCGGCGATCGAGGCCGAGGTGTGTGAGATCTACACTGACGTCTCGGGCGTGTTCACCGCCGATCCGCGGCTCGTG
The DNA here is from genome assembly GCA_049518835.1 of Solirubrobacteraceae bacterium. Classification (GTDB taxonomy): domain Bacteria; phylum Actinomycetota; class Thermoleophilia; order Solirubrobacterales; family Solirubrobacteraceae; genus Palsa-465. The sequence continues at coordinate 1,779 of JBEKRJ010000853.1, read as the reverse complement.
CCCGATGCGCGCAAGCTGCCCTACGTCAGCTTCGAGGAGATGCTCGAGATGGCGGCGTCGGGGGCGAAGGTGCTGCAGCTGCGGTCGGTCGAGTACGCGCGCACGCACGGCGTCAGGATTCACTGCCGGTCCAGCTTCCAAGACGGTCCCGGTACTGTCGTCCTAGGAGAAGACGAGACGATGGAACATCCGCTCATCACCGCGGTCACGCACTCGACCGAAGAGGCACGGATCACGCTGCTCGGCGTCCCCGACCGGCCTGGCGCGGCCGCCGCGATCTTCCGCGCGCTGGCCGAGGCCAACTGCAACGTCGACACGATCATCCAGAACGAGCCGCGGGGCGAGGGCCGCGACGCCGAGGTGTCATTCACGATCTCCAGCGAGGACTTGCGCGCCGCCGAGCAGGCGCTCGCACCGCTGCGCAGCGAGCTCGGGATGGAGCTCGACACGGACCCTGGGATCGGCAAGGTGTCGATCGTCGGCGCGGGCATGCGCTCGCATCCGGGGGTCGCGGCACAGGTGTTCGAGACGCTCGCCGGCGAGGACATCAACATCGAGATGATCTCGACGTCGCCGATCAAGATCTCGTGCGTGATTCGCGCCGAAGCGGTGCCGCAGGCCGTGAAGGCGCTGCACGAAGCGTTCGAGCTCGCGGCGTCCGCAGTCGAGCGCGAGCGGCCGATCGGCCAGCAGGCGCGATGAGGGTCGCGGTCGTCGGAGCCACGGGCGTCGTCGGTGGCGCGATGCTGGCCTCGTTGCGCGAACGGGGCTTCCCTGCGGATGAGATCGTTCCGTTCGCCTCGCCTCGGTCCAGCGGCAAGCGGCTCGAGGGGGGACTCGTCGTCCGTGGCCTGGCCGACGGAGTGGACATCGGCGGCTTCGACATTGCGCTGTTCTCAGCCGGGGCTCGCGCGTCACGCGAGTGGGCTCCCCGGTTCGTCGATCACGGCGCAACCGTAATCGACAACTCGTCCGCGTGGCGGCGCGATCCCGAGGTGCCGCTCGTCGTTTCCGAGGTCAACGCGCACGCGCTCGAGCGCCACCGCGGGCTGATCGCGAACCCGAACTGCTCGACGATGCAGTTGGTCGTCGCGCTGGCCCCGATCCACCGGGCGGCTGGGATCGAGCGGCTGATCGTCGCCACCTACCAATCGGTTTCGGGCACCGGCAAGCGCGCGCTCGACGAGCTCGACGCACAGGCGCACGCGGCCCTCCAGGGACTCGAGCAGCCCGCGCCGGAGGTGTATCCCGAGCCGATCGCGTTCAACGTCATCGGCGCCGCCGGGTCGTTCGCCGACGGCGACGATCACACCGACGAAGAGCGCAAGATGATGTTCGAGACTCGCAAGATCCTCGAGGACGAGTCGATCGGGGTCGCTGTCACCTGCGTCCGCGTGCCGGTCCGCGTCTCACACTCGGAGGCCGTCAACGTCCAGACGCGCGAGCCGCTGTCCGTCGGCCGGGTCCGCGAGCTGCTTGCAGGCGCGCCCGGCGTGACGCTCCAGGATCTCCCGACCCCGCTGCAGGCGGCCGGGAGAGACGACGTGTTCGTCGGCCGGATCCGCCGCGACGAGTCGCATCCACGCGCGTTCAGCATGTGGATCGTCAGCGACAACCTCCGCAAGGGCGCCGCGACCAACGCGGTGCAGATCGCAGAGCTGCTCGCCGGAATCCGGGACCGCGTCGAGAGCCTGCCGGCGTCCGTCGAGGGGTAAGCGCTGGGCGGCGGGGTCGATGGGGTGGTCGACTTTGTGCCGGATATAGCGGCACAAAGTCGAC
>JBEKRJ010000852.1:0-2760 GCA_049518835.1 Solirubrobacteraceae bacterium | reverse complement strand
CGCTGTACCTGCCCGCGACCGCCGAAACCGTGATCGCCCAACCCGGGTTCGCCGTCATCGTCGCGTACAACCCCGGCCTCGTCGGCGCCTCAGACATTCCCGACGCGTGGCGCTCCCGGTTCCCCGCCACGCTCGAAGTGACCTTCAACTGGCCCGCGCTAGCCAAGCTCGGGGCGCCGAGGCGCCTGGTCACGGCGGCGATGCGGCTGGACCGGCTGCTCCTCGCCGGCGACGACGGCCTGACATGGACCCCGCAGTTTCGCGACATCGAAGCGCTGCACGAGATGACCGGCCGCGTCGGCGAGCGCGCCGCGCTCGCGTTCTTCGCCTCCAACCTGCACGAGCAGCAAACCACCGGGGCTATCCAGCCCGCCGAGGCCGCCGGCGCCTGCCGGATGCTCGACGAGGCCGGCTACGGCCACCTGCGCATCAACCCCACAAGCCCGATCCCCAACCTGCACGGCTACCCGCGAGCAGTGGCCGGCTGATGCGCCCCACCACCCGGCCCAGCGAAGGCGGCCAATTCACCCGAGAGCTCACCCGCGCACTCGCGCAACGCGGCCGCCTGGACCCCATCTACCAGACGCTCTCCGATCACTGGACGCTGACCCTGCAACGCCTGTTCCCCGTCTGGTGCCTACTCGGCCCCGGCCTCGCCGACCCCGGCCACATCGAACTGGCCTCCCGCACCGTGTACCTCGACTCCGACGAACTGCTCGGCGACCGCCGCGAGATCATCGCCGGCAGCCTGCAGCCACGGCGCATCCTCGTCACCTTCGGCGTGGCGATCCACGAAGTGCTGCACGCCAAACACACCAAGCCGTGGATCGCAAAACGCGACACCGCGCTGGCCGACAGTCAGAACGCGGACGAGCGGCAACTGGCAATCGACCGCCAGCTCATCGAGGAACCACGCATGGAAGCAACCGGCGTGCGCGAGTTCCCCGAGGCTGGGCCCCGCGGGCTGTTCATCCGCCGCGCGCTCGCCGCCGCCGTCGTCGACGTGATCGTCCCCCGCCTGCTGCAGGCCACGATCGCAGAGGCACTGTCCACCAGGGCGGTGAGCCGCGAGCTGTGCGGCCGCTCGATGGTCTACCTGCAAGCGCGCACCCACTACGGTGTCTGCGACCCGGCGCGGCTCGGCCCGCTACCCAAGCTGTGGAACGAGGCTCTGGGCGCCGGCGACGTCGCCCGCCTAGACGACCTGTTCGCCCGGCTGACCTGGGCCAAGGACGGCGACAATGACGCGCTCGACCACTTCGCCTGCGAATACCGCGACATCATCGGACCGCCCCCACCCCCGCCGCCAGACCATCGCGGACAGAATGGCCAAGATTCCGAGCAGCCGCGAGACGGCGCCATGACCGGCCCAGGCCGCGCGACAAGCAGACGTGAGCAGGCCAACGGCAGCGAGCGGGCAGCCGGCAGCGAGGAGACAACCAGCGACGAAGCATCTCTGTCGCTGAGCGACGCGCTCAGCCAGGCGCTGTCAGACCAGCGCAAGGGGCAGCTCGAGCAGCTCGACGAGGACATCGACCTACAAGAGCTGTTGAAGGCCGCCACGCCCGACCCGGCCCGCCCGCCCGGGCGCGGAACCGGCCGTCCGACCGGACGGCTTCCGGACCGCCGCGTTGATCGCCCGCCATTCGCGGACGAGGTGCTGATGGCCCGCCAGTACACCCGCCGGCTACACCAAGCCCGACAGGTCGGCCTCAAGCGGATCGACAAGCGCACCCCGAGCGGGCGGTTCAACACCCGCGCGCACATGCGCGCCCACGCCCAGCGAATACTGCGCGTGCCGGTCAGCAGCCACCCGTGGGAGATCACCAAGATCATCGCCCCGCCGCTGCAAGAGCCGCATGTCGCGCTGGTGATCGGCACGTCAGCGTCGATGAGCGCCTACGAATACGCGCTGGGGCCGATCGCCTGGGTGCTCGCTACCGGGCTGCAGGAGTTCGGCGGACGATGCGCGATCGCGCTGTTCGGCAACGGCACCGAACTGCTGACAGACGGCCGCCAGCCACTCAGGCTCGTGCCCAGCATCCGCACCGGCGGCGGCACCGCGTTCGGCGCCGATGCGATCAGCCAGTGCGCCGAGCAGCTCGAGCTCGACAACCCCCGTTGCCCCCGGTTCGTCTACTGCCTGTCAGACGGCGGCTGGTATGACACCCAGCGCGGCGTCGCCAAGATCCGCGCGCTACGCGACGCCGACGTGCCGACGATCCACATCGCGATCGGCATACCGCCGCTATCGGTCCAGGCCGACCGCGTGGTCACCGCCGACGACCCAGCGACCGCGATGGACCTCATTGCCGCCGACACCATCGAGGCGCTGCGCACCCGTCGCCACGGTTAGCCGCACGCGGCGCCCCGCGCGCGACGGGCTGGCCAGGCGCCGCGCTATCACCTCTCCCAAGCCAAAGGAGCTACACAGCTCATGACCACCAACCCCGCCCTGCTGCCCTCCCCGGCACTGTTTGACGTCACCGCCGGGGCCAAGCAGCGCCCGGAAGGTCGAATCGTCCGCGTGCCGCTCGAGCAGATCGAGCTGGCGCCCAACGCCCGCAAGGAGATCTCGCCTGAAGGGATCGACCGGCTGGCCGAAATGCTCGCCCGCAGCGGCCAACTCGTCCCCTGCATCGGCCACCGCCCGTCCCGCACAGGCCCCGCGATCGTGTACGCCGGCCAGCGCCGGCTGCTGGCAGCCCGCCGCAGCCACGAACTAGCCGGCGCCGACACCTTCGACGGGCTCGAGCCGAT
>JBEKRJ010000851.1:0-2763 GCA_049518835.1 Solirubrobacteraceae bacterium | reverse complement strand
GCCTGGCCCCGCACCGGCCGCGAAGACGACGGCGTCGCTGCCGCTGACCGCCGCGGCTATCTGACCGAGCGTCGCGGCCTCGAGATCACACAGCTGCGGATCCAGCCCCGCCGCCCGGAGCTCTTGGACCCTTTCGGGGTTGCGAATCAGCCCGATCACTTCGTCGCCGCGGTCAACAAGGAGACGCGCGAGTCGGGTCCCGACCTGCCCGTGCGCTCCAGCGATTGCAACTCGCATCTGCTTAGGCTTTCACTGTTCTCTTGCGTGTGGCCGGGATCGTCACCGATGGCCCATCCGCCGCGGCACCGGCCGCGCAGTCGTCGGGTGGGACCGAGGCCGCGAGGATTCCGGCGGCTTTGGCGTTCATCTTGACGGGCTCGTCCCTTTCTTGGCCGAAAGGCCGCCGACGTGCGCCGGTGGGCGTGCGTAAAGATCCATAGCCATTTCTTCTTGGTCAATCGCCGCCGAGTAGGCGTCGAACGCCAGCTCCTGATCCACCCCCGACGCTGCGACCACCGCTCGTAGGCCCCTGCAGAGGGCGTAACGGGCTCGACTCTCCTCGTTGCGAAGGCCTGGAACGGCGTCAGCTTGTCCGCTCGCGGTGGCGGCCGTGATCCGGGCCGACGCCTCACGAGGCTGCTGATTCGGCCCGGATCGATCGGGACCGGTGTGTGGCCGGCGGTCAGCGGGCATGACGGCGTCGGTAGCTCCAGGTCCGGTCGCCATGTCTCCACCCACCTCCCGCTCCATTCCGGTGCTCTTGTTCCGCCTTGGGCACGTGATCTTGCCGAAGCGTGCTCGTCGATGCCACTCGACACATGGCACGATCGCGCTGTTCGTAACGACCGTTTAGCGCTTGTGGGGTTTGGGAGCAGAGCGCTTGGCTCACGCCTCGCGGCGCATGATCCGCCGAGGCAGCGCTGACGGCGCAAGCGAATTCAGGGCCCTGTGCGTGAGAAAGGCCGGAAGTCCGTCCGGTTGTATCCCACTGAGCTGGAATGAACGGCGATGCGTGCCTTTACGAGGCGTGTCTCCATCAGTCAGCCTCCTGAGCCGCAGCAACGGGCGCGCGTGATCTTGAGGATCAGCTCGACGCTCAGTGCGCTCTTGGCCCAATGGCGCCTGTGCGGCGACGATCAGTTAGCAACCGCACAGTCATGTGATGTCAGACCCGGTTCGCGGGGTCCAAGCTCTTCGAGAGTCGCGAGGAACAGCGCAGAGAGAACAATGGCGAATTTCACGGCGATGAGCCGAACATCTGGCAGGCGCGGAGCACCCGCCGCGGATGGCGACTGCTTGAACGACGCGCAACTTGCTTCCTGAGGCCTACTCCGCCAAGGCGCGCGGCGTCCGGCGCGAGCTTCGGAACCAGCTCGACGGCTTCGAGCTTCCGTACGAGCCGCTGCCTCGGGATTTCAGCGGCCATCAATCCCACTCGAGGCAGGCTGTGCACCAAGCCGGTCGGGCGGGCGAGCGGAAGCAAGGCCGAACGACTGAACGAGCGTCGGGTCACGGCTATCGCTTCCGCAGCAGACCCGCCGGGCTGGGCGCAGGCTCTCGTTGCAGCGGCCCCTGCCGGCGGCCCCGACAATCCGAGCCCGCCGCGGTCGATCGGACACGCTCACGTGACACAACCAGAAAGGAGAACGCGACATGCCGATGATTGACGTTTACGCGACGGAGGGCACCTTCGCCGACCCGCACCAGCTTGCAACCGATCTGGCGTCGACGTTGATGGGCATCGAGAAGGTCCCGAATCTCCCGATGTTCCGCAACAACACCGCCGCCTTCGTGCATTCGCTGCCGGCTGGCGCCATCTCCAACGTCGAAGGCGAAGGCGACTACGTTCGCGTCCAGGTGCTGACCAACTCAGGCGCGCTCGACCGCGACAAGCTGCTGGCGGTGGTCGAGCAGTTCACCGACATCGTCGCCGGCGCGGCCGCCACGCCCGAGCTGAAGAGTCGAACTTGGGTTCTGCTGACCGAGGCGCCAGACGGTGGGTGGGGCCTTTGGGGTCATGCCCACACCAACGCCGAGCTTGTTGCAGCGGCACGAGCCGAAGCGCAAAAGCAGGCCGGCAGCGCCGGAGCATGACGCGGACGCCTGAAGCCAGCAGACGAACGGGCACGATTTACCAATCCGGGCAGGCGCTCCTAGCATCTCGCGCGGGATTCTCAGGATCAGTCACTTTGCAGCGCCCCACCAACTGCAACTACCACAGGTGCTGGATCGACCCTGCGGACAAAAAAAGAGACTCAGCGATCCACGCTGCCGGGTCCTCCCACCCGAATGGGTGGGACGACCGCATCGCACCTCTCCCTACTCGACCGCGGTCTCCTGCCCGTCGTCGAGTGCGATCTCGTCGAGGTCCGATGAAGCGCGATAACGGTCAAGGTCGACGGTCGTCTCGGCGCCCTCGTTCGAGGATGAACGCGTCCCGGTTGAGCGCGACCAGCGCTGGGGAGAGCATCGGCCGGAGGAACTCCCAGACGGCCGCGCGAAGCGCGCTCTCTCCCCCGGGCAGCGCGTCGCGTAGCTTGCGCTCCATCCGTTCAGTGCCGAGCGCCTTGGTGCGGGTGACCGCGGCGGGGTCGAGCACGAATGCGGCTGCCCAGCAGGCAGTGAGCTGGGCGATACCCCGGAGTGGGTCGGGATCGGCCAGCGCGCGCTCGAGCTCGGCGTCGGTGATCACGGAGGCTTGACGTGGTTCGTGGCGGCCGGTGTCGCCGACGGGTCGCTGGCGCTCGGGGTCGGTCCACCCGG
>JBEKRJ010000850.1:0-2763 GCA_049518835.1 Solirubrobacteraceae bacterium | reverse complement strand
TGCCGAGCCAGATCGCGTCGCCGGGCGAGACCGAGGTCGGCGCGGTGATTCGGCGCCCGTTGACGAACGTGCCGTTGGTCGAGCCGAGATCCTCGACCAGCAGCGTGCCGTTGGTGCGCGTCACCTGCGCGTGCTCGCGCGACAGCTCCGAGTCGCCGCCCAGCGACCCCGGCCCGTCCGCGCCGCGGCCGAGCACGAGCCGCTCGCGCGAGATCGGGATCCTCGTCCCGGTGCCACGGCCCGCGACCACGTGCAACTCGGGCTCGGATCCGACCGCCGTCGGCGCCTGGGTCGGGAGGGCAGAGCGCACGCGGGTCGTTCCGGGCGCGGCGACGCGGACCGCGGTCGCACCGCGGTCGGCGGCACGCTCGATCGTCAGCGTGCTGCTGCCGAGCTTGATCGTGTCGCCGGGCTCGAGCTCGGTCGGCTCCTGGATCCGGACGTCGTTGACGAACGTGCCGTTGCTGGACCCGAGGTCCTCGATCAGCAGCTGTTCGGAGGAGACCGAGATCCGCGCGTGCATCCGCGACAACATCGGATCGGAGCCGAGCGTGCCCTCGTCGGCCCCTTCGCGGCCGATCACCAGCGGCTCGTTGCCGAGTTCGATCCTGGTTCCAGCGGCAGGTCCGCTAGCGACAAAAAGGGATGGATTCATCGACCGAGACTCTCCGATGTAGGCTCACAACCGATGTGGACGTGGACGTAAACGTAATTACCGTGAGCCGCCCCTATTCAGGTTTTCGCCACCCACGTTGTTCCCGGGGGGCACCATATCCGGTCGCGCGCGCGCGCGTCAACCCCGCTTGGCGTCCCCGGCGCCGCGCTGGCGCCGACGCGACTTTGACAGTGCCCCGAGTTTGCGGCTATGGGCCCGGTCCGGGGCGACCGGTGCGCCGGGAAGCGCTCCGGCCAGTCGCCAGGGATCGGTGCGAAAACTAGGAGGATCAATGGCGACCGCAATACCGCAGCCTGTGCTGGACTATCTGAGCGCTGAGAACACAGTTACGCTCGCGACCGCGTCCGCCGACGGCGTCCCGCACGCGAGCACGTTCATGTACGTCAACGACGGCGCGTCGCTGTACATCTGGGCGCGCTCGACGTCGACGACGGCCAAGCACGTGCTGTCAAACCCGCGGGTCTCGTTCGCGATCGACGAGTACGTCCCGGACTGGAACAAGGCCAAGGGGGTCCAGGGCGACGGCGAGTGCAAGCTGGTGTCCGACGGCGAGGAGATCGCCGCGACGGTGGGCCTGTTTGCCGACAAGTTCCCGTCCCCGTCGTCGGGCGCGTCGACGACCAACATCACATTCTACAAGATCACGCCGAGCGTGCTGCACTTCATCGACAACTCGGGCGAGAAGACGAGCGTCTCCGGCGATGAGTTCGGGATGAGCTTCCACCGCGAACAGGTGCTCGCGGAGTAGCCGGCCAGGGGTCGCCCCGCGTCCGACGCCGGGGCGACCATTCGTCGATGGCGACCGCAGCCTCGCTCACGCTCGTGATCGCCGACGACCACGCGGTCGTGCGCGAGGGCCTGCGGCTGCTGCTCGAAGCCGAGGACGACCTGACGGTCGTGGGGGAGGCCAGCGATCTCGCGCAGACCGCCGCGTTGCTGCGCGAGCACCGTCCCGGCGTCCTGCTGCTCGACCTGCACATGGGCCGCGAGCTCAGCCTCAGCATCCTGTCCGAGCTGCGGGCGGCCTCGCGCAACACCGCGCTGGTGATCCTGACGATGGACGACGACCCGGCGTTCGCCCAGCAGGCATGGGCGGCGGGGGCCGCCGGTTACGTGCTCAAGGAGGCGTCGCGGGCCGACCTCGTGCGCGCGATCCGGGCCGTCGCCAGGGGTGGTCGCTACCTGGACCCGGCGGTCGGCGGGCTCGCCCTGCAGGGTGGCGAGCCGGTGCTGACCGAGCGCGAGCTCGAGGTATTGAGGCTGCTCGCGCTCGGGCATTCAAACCCCGAGATCGCGAAGCTGATGTTCGTCAGCCCGCGCACAGTCGAGACCCACCGCGCCAACCTACAGCGCAAGCTGGGGGTCAGCGGCCGCCCCGATCTCGTCCGCTACGCGCTCGAGCGGGGAGTGATCCACCGGTGAGCAAGCGGGGAGTGATCCACTCGTGAGCAAGCGGGGAGTGATCCACCGGTGAGCAGCACCGCGCGTGCGCGGCGGCTGGCTTACGAGGCTGCAGAGCGCCGTGTGCTGGAGGATCTCAGACCCGCGGACGAGGCCCGCCCGGGCAAGCGGCGAATCGTGGTGCTGGCGGCGGCGGCGGTCCTGTTCGCGGCGACGTTCGCCGCGCGGCTGGTGATCAACGACCCCGGCGCGCTGATCGCCAACTTCTACATCGCGCCGATCGCGCTGCTCGCGATCGAGTTCGGGACCCAATCCGGGCTGCTGGCGGCCGCGCTCGCGATCGCGCTCGTGTTCGCCTGGAGCGCGATCGATACCGTCAACGTCGACGCGCTCGGGTACGTGTCGCGGGCGGCGGCGTTCGTCGTCACCGGGTTGCTCGTCGGGCGCTTCTCGGAGCGGCTGCGTGACGACGTCGCGACGCGGCGGCGCGCCCAGCGCCACCTGGCGCTGTACGCCGACCAGCTCGAGCGCGCCAACGCCGACCTGGCACAGAGCGTCGAGCGGCTCGAGGCGTTCGCGCAGATCGCCCGCGTCGTTGGCGGCGAGACCGATCTGCGGCGGGTCTTGTCGCTGATCCTCGAGCACGGCCGCGGGATCGCCGGCGCACGAGCGCTGGTGGCGTGCCT
>JBEKRJ010000849.1:0-2765 GCA_049518835.1 Solirubrobacteraceae bacterium | reverse complement strand
CGATCCGCTCGGACAGGCGGGCAAATAGGTCGCGCTTGAGCTCCAGGCGCTCGGGAGCCGCCTCGATCACCAGCTCGCAAGCATGCAGGTCGGTCAGGGCAGGCGCGGCGAGCAGCAGATCGCCGGCGGCGGCCGCCTCCTGCTCGCTCCAGCGCTCGCGCTGGGCGCCGCGGCCCAGATGCGAGCGGATCATCGCCAGGCCACGTTCAAGGGCGTCGGGCACGGGATCGTGCAACAGCGTGCGAGCGCCGGACAGGCACGCGAGCTGGGCGATCCCCGCGCCCATCGTGCCGGCGCCCGCGACACCGATCGTCTGTGGTGGGCCTGTGACCGGCGCGCTCATCTGCGAGGGCGGGCCGGTCGGGCGGTCAAGCGGACGCCGTCGGTGGGCTTGAGGTGCATGGGCCGCCACGCTACACGAGTGGCCTCGCGGCCGCGAAAGATCGGCCCCCGCCGCGAGCAACGGCAGGGGCCGAATGTCTCACCGTCGGCGCTGTCTGTCACGGAGCGGTCGGCAGTGCCGCCACCGGCGGCAGCGAGACGCTCTCCGTCACCGCCGAGGAGTGCCCACTGGCGTTCACGTCGTCGCCTGAGATCAGCGTTCGTAGCTCGTATGTGCCCGGCGTGCCGAATCGCCACCGGAATTGGTAGGCCGATGTCGAGCTGACGAACGCCAAGCCCACGTTGTGGAAGTCACCGTCCTTACCCAAGAGCTGCAGGTAAACCTGGTCCCCCGCCTTGTCGGGAGTGACAAGGCCGGTGAACGTGACCAGCTGTCCGACCGTGACGCTGGTCGCGCTCGGGGTGAGCGTCACGAGATCGCGGACTGCCTCGAACAGCGCCGTGCTGTGGCGGATCGCCGGCGGCGCGTACGTCGTCGCCACGACGTATGCGGTGTTGACGTCTGGCGATACGGCGAAGCTGTAGCTCCCGTCTGCGCCGGTCGTACCGTGATCGATTGCCTGGAACGTGCCACCCGGCTGGCGGGCCATGAGCGTAATTGACACATTCGGATCAGGCACGGGGCTCGTGGTCGTGCTCGCGGGCATGTACAGCACGCCCGAGATCGTCGCCGACCCGTGATCGTCGATCACCGGTGCCGACGTGTTGATCGTGAACGTCGGATTCTGGGTCTGCTGGATCGTGACCGTAAGCGTGTCCGAGACGGCCTCGGTGTTGCGAACGTCGCCGCGGAACAGCACGCGTAGGTCCCGCTCGCCGGCAATCGCGAACCGGTGAGAGATCGAGTAGTCCGATCCGGCACCGATCACACCCCGATCGATCGTGTGCCAGTCGTCGGCACTGATGCCTTCCTGCTGCTGCAGCAGGACTTGCTCTCCCACGTGCACGACGACCGGATCAACGTGACCGGCGAACACGATTGGGTGGGTGGTGTCACCGGTGACCGTGGCGGCACCGGTCTGCGTGAAAGCGCCGATGCTCACCGCGGCCGCGACTCGTTCGCGGACGGTGCGTGAATGGATGTTGCCCGGCAGGGACGGTGCGCGCACGAACCAACTGCGGTTCGTCAGCACGACGTCCTCGGCGCGCGTGAATTCGTAGTAACCATTTGCGTTTGTCGTGGTCACCCCGATCTGGGTGAACACGGGTGACGGATTGACGCGATGGAACAGGACGACCGTCTGGCCGCCGCTGTCGGGGCCTTGAAGCCTGCCATAGATGAGCACTGGGTCGCCGGTGATGATGTGAGTCGGGACCGCGGCGATCGTCAATCCGTGGTTGTGGCGCGGGGCCGCGTTGGCGAGACCCGGCGAGACCACGGCGACAAGCACTGACAGTGCTGACATGAGCACGGCGAGGCGTGGGCGCATAGAGCCCTCCTTCCAGCTAGTTGAGGTGGTTCGTCGCCGCCGCCGTTGGGGTCCCGGCTCCTTACCGGTCGGTGGCTGTGAGACACCACCAAAACACGTAAGGAGTCATTAAAGTTGCGCCGAATCGAGCTCGTGCAGGTTGGGATCCTCGGCGGTCCAGTGACCGCAATATGGGCGATAGACTGCCGCCACCTTGGCGCGCTGTCTGATCATCGGGTGCGGCTGTCGCGGGCGGCTACTGGCCCGTCAGCTCGCGGCCGCCGGCCACGCGGTTCGCGGGACGACTCGCAGCGCCGCCGGACGGGAGGCGATTGCGGCCGCAGGAGCGGAGCCGGTGGTCGGCGACCCGGACCGAGTCGCCACGCTCGCAGGCGCATTCGAGCACGTCAGCGTGACGTGCGTGCTGCTGGGGTCGGCAGTCGCGGCTCCCGATCGGCTGGCGGCGTTGCACGGCACCCGCCTGGAGATGCTGCTCGCGCGGATGCTCGACACGACCGTGCGAGGGATCGTGTACGAGGCGCGCGGCAGCGTCGGGGCAACCGCGCTCGGCGCGGGGGCCGGCGTCGTCCGCGCCGCCTGCGAGCGGTCACTGATCCCCTATGCGATCTTGGCCGCCGATCCGAACGATCCAGACGCGTGGCTGCGGGCGGCGGTCGAGGCGGTGGAGGTTGTGCTGAGCGCCCGGTGAGGAGTGAGTGGCGCCAGTCGCTCGGCGGGGACGGTCCGCGGCCGGCGACGGGCTTGCCGCGGGGGCTGCAGTGAACGGGCACAGATGCGCCAGGGCGCGAGGAGATCGCTCGTCGCATGGAATGGAACATCGATCACCGATCCGTCGCGCAGTGACAGCGCGGCGAGCAAGGAGACGTAGACCTCGTCGACAACCGTCGGCTTGGTTTCAGTCACGCCCGGTGCTCTCGTTCGCGTGATCACTTG
>JBEKRJ010000848.1:0-2770 GCA_049518835.1 Solirubrobacteraceae bacterium | reverse complement strand
CGACCGGCGGCACGGCAGGTTCGCTTGGTGGCTGGTCGACCTTTCAGTAAGGGAGCTGGACCGGTGTCGGCCCAATCCGAGGCGTCCGCGCGCTCGAGTATCAGTCCTGCGCGGTCGCTTCTGGTGGCTCTTCGCCAGCCGTGCGATGATCGAAGGCCTCGAGGATCGCCGCCTCCTCCACGCCAAGCGCTGCGAACACGAGCCCGACATCCTCGTCTCGCGCGAGCGCGCGCAACAGATCACGCATTGTCATCTCCGCGCGCCCGCCCTCAAGGGCACGCGCCGCCGCGCTCATCAACAGCCTGAGCACATCTCCGCCGGGCGCGACCCGAAAGCCGCTCTCCAGAGCCGGCGCCTCGGACGCCGAGGCGCTCGCCATGCGCCGACCAGCGCCCCGCGCGCGCGATCGCGGCCCCAGTCGCCGCACCCCCGGGTCCGAGAGCTCGATCACCGCGTCGCGGATCTGATCTGGGTCGACGCCGAGGCTGCGCAGCACGGTGATCGCTTGCCCTTCGTTGACGCTGACGAGCGCAAGCAGGATGCCCTCGGTGCCGACATAGTTGCGGAGTCCGAGATCGACGTCCAGCGCGCGCTCGAGCACCTTCTTGGCGCGGGGCGTGAACGGGATCGGCGCTTCGGGGCTGTGTCCCTCGCCGGGCTTGACGCGCTCCAGGACCCCGGTTCGAGCTCGCTCGAGGTCGACATTGAGGGCCTCAAGGGCCCGGGCGGCGAGTCCTTCCTGTTCGCGCAAGAGCCCGAGCAGCAGCGACTCGGTGCCGACGTGGCTGAACTTGCGCTCGCGTGCTTCGGTCTCCGCGAGCACCACAGCCTTCCGAGCCCGCTCGGTAAACCGCTCAAACCCAGACAGACCCGCCTCGGGAATGTTCGCCGGCGACGAGTCCATCACCACGATCCGGATCTGGCCCGGCGAGACGCCAGCCTCGCCGAGAACCCGCATCGCGACGCTCTCTCGCTCGCGCACAATCGCCAGCAGGACGTGCTCGGGTCCCACCCGCGTCCCAAAGCTCAAAGCCTCACGGACCGACAGTTCGAGCACCTTCTTCGCCCGAGGCGTGAACGGCACCTGTCCCTCAACCGGCGACGGCTCGTCGCCCTCGCCGACGATCTCCAAAAGCCGTGCTCGAACATCGTCCAGCGTCACACCGAATGAACCGAGAATCCCCGCCGGCGAGCCCTGCGGCTCGAGCAGCAGGCCGAGAAGGATGTGCTCGACGCCCAGGTAGTTATGGCGCAGCCGACGACACTCCGCCTGCGCCGCGGTGATCGCGGCACGGGCCTCTGGCGTGAAGCGCTCAAACACCACTCAAGCATCCCACCGGCTTCGCAGACCAGCAACCACCAGCAACGCCCGCCCGGCTGCGTCTCCCTTCGCCCCGTACACCGGCTCCGTCCGCTTTCGGTCAGTCCCGGGCCGGTGACGTTAGGCGGCGATCGCCTCGCGGGCTGACGTTCGCAGCGGCATCGAGCGCGGGTCGTGCGCAATCGCGACCACGACGTCGTCGGCCTCGATCGTCCACCGGCCGCAGTCGATCGCCAAGTCAGCGGCGTCGACGAGCAGCTTCCGCAGATGCCCATCCGGACCGACGTTCTCCCACGTCCCGAACGTCGGGCTGCGGACCTCGGCGAGCACCGACCGACGCGCCGTCGAGATGCGAACGACCTCCCCACGAACGCGTCGGCGTCAAGGCCGATGGCAGGTCGACCGCGCTCTGTGCTTCGGTTCTCAGCCTGTGCGAGCAACATGTGCCCGGTCACGATCCAGGATTCGCCGAGCCCGTTTGGCCGCAGCGTGCGAGAGCTCCAGCACGCTCTTGCCCTCGGCGTTGAGGCAACGCCCCTCGGTCGGGACGTCGCCCTGCGGATAGCGTGCGAGCAGTTCCCGGCGGATCGCTTCGTCAGTGACCCGAGAGCTACGCTCTCGCGCCGGCTCCGTGCTTCTCGGCGATCAAATCACCCGAGCGGGAGATTCTCAGCGCCGATGAACTCGTGCCGAGACCGCGAGCGCCCTCGCTCACCTGGACCACGACCTGGCGGGCGCGATCGGTGAACAGGCTCGAGCATCGGCCAAGAATCGCATCCAACGAGCGCCTCGCGAGCAACCGCGCGGGCGATGAGAACCATCGGGCTTGCTCATACGAAAAACCAAACATGCGCACGAGACCCTCCGCCCCAATTCCAAGAAATGAACTGACCGCAAGGCCCGTGGCCACCCGCGGCTCGAGACGCACGGCGATACGACCGTCGCGACGCCGCGGATGGCGGTCACACGGCCCGGAGCGCAACGGACCGCGACCAGCGCAGACTTCTGACACGTTCGGCGCGTCGCAACGTCGCGCCGGTATCTCGACAGCGGCCGGCTGATCGCGGTCTCTGGCAGGCTGCGCCACCAGACCTGGGAGCAGGACGGCCAGCGTCGCCAGAAGGTCGACATCGTCGCTGGGGGCGTCAGGCTAGGCTGCGGTGGCGAGCTTGTGAGGTTGCGGCTGCTGGTTGGTCGGGTTGGTTGTCGAGGCGAGTGTGAGGTCAACCCGGTTGCGCCGAAGCGCGAGCGAGATTCCCGCGCGGCGGCACAGCAGCAGGTAGGTCAGCGCGATGCTGACGATTGGCAGCACGAGCATGGTGGTGCCGGTCGCGCTGACGAGGACGTCGGGGATGTTGTGTAACTGGATGGCGCGTGCGGTTTCGTTGATTTGCACGGTCAGTGATTGCCAGGCGCGGGTGAGATAGCCGGGAGCGTTGACGCAGATCG
>JBEKRJ010000847.1:0-2772 GCA_049518835.1 Solirubrobacteraceae bacterium | reverse complement strand
CCGCGACCGCGACATCGACCCACATCAGATCGATCCGGGAGGCGAACCGCGTGCGCGCCCTCACGTCGCGCTCCCAGCGGTCAGCGGGATCCTGGCGCGGACGACGAACCCGCCGTCCGAGACTGCCCCGGCCTCAACAGACCCGCCGTGCAGTGCCGCGCGCTCGCGCATCCCGGTGATCCCGTGCCCCGACGAGCCGACGACCGGCGCGCCGGCACCGCGTGCGGCGGCGCGTCCGTCGTCACTGACCAGCAGGTCGAGCGCATCCTCGCGCCAGCGCAGATGGACCTCGGCGCGGGTCGGACCGGCGTGCTTGAGCGTGTTCGTCAGCGCCTCCTGCACGACCCGATAGGCGCACAAGCTCAGCCCCTGCGAGACCGCGACCGGGTCCCCCTCGACCAGGATCGAGGCGTTCAGACCGGCGACGCGAGTGCTCGACACCAGCTCCGGGAGATCGTCGAGTCCCGGCTGCGGCGCGAGCGCCCGCAGCTGCTCGCCGTCGCCGAGTACGCCGAGCAGCCGCCGCATCTCCGCCAGCGCCTCGCCGCCGGCGCGCTCGACCGAGCGCAGCGCGCTCTCGGCCCGCGCCGGGTCGGAATTCATCACCGTCCGCGCCCCCGCGGCCTGGATCACCATCACCGAGACGCTGTGCGCGATCACGTCGTGGATCTCCCGTGCGAGCCGCGTCCGCTCCGACAGCGCGGCCGTGCGGACGCGCAGCTCTCGCTCCGAGTCGAGCCGCTCCGCCCGCTCGCGCTCGGCGAGCTCGCGCGCCCGCCCCAGCCGGCGCGCTCGCCCGACGAGGAACGGGAGCAGCGCGAACGCCACCACGTCGAACAGCACCGACAGCACGCTCGACTTCAAGAGTGCGGTCCCAGCGACGAGCGCCACGCTGATCCCAAGCCCGAGCCACGAACGCCGTCCCTCCAGAAAAGCGCCACAGCCGTAAATCAGGAACACGACCGCGATCGCGCCACCACCACCACCCTGACCGAGACCACCGACCAGCAGGTACCTCCCCACCAGCACCACGCACAGCAGCAGCAACGCCTGGAGCAGCCACCGGCGACGGACCACGATCGCTGCCGCGACCGCCACGTCCGTCACCGCATCCGCGAGCCGCAC
Organism: Solirubrobacteraceae bacterium; assembly: GCA_049518835.1. Classification (GTDB taxonomy): domain Bacteria; phylum Actinomycetota; class Thermoleophilia; order Solirubrobacterales; family Solirubrobacteraceae; genus Palsa-465. Next base: position 1,647 of record JBEKRJ010000847.1, on the reverse strand, counting down.
CTGGGGCTGCGCGTCAGCGGTACGAACCGAGGCCCAGACGAGGAACAGCGCCGCGACCAGAGCGTCGACGCGGACGGGATCGAGCCCGCGCAGTCGGTCGACGGCGTTCCGAACCCAAGCGATCACACAGCGCAAGCTAGCGCCGCGATCGCCTGCCCACATCATCCGGCGGGACGAGCTGCGCTCATCCCCGGGAACGATCGTGAGCCGCCGCTCGCCCGGCGGAACCATCCCCGCGAACGAGCCCAGATCATCACGGCAGCCGAAGACAGCACGCCCGATCCACGAGAGCCTTGAGCGACCAAAACCCGACCGCCGGCACAAGCCCGGCAAGGAAGAAGGGAACGCACATGCGCAAACTCATCCTCGCTGCCACGACGACCATCGCCGTGCTGGCACCGGTACTGATCCTCACCGCCGGCGCCAGCGCAACAACCGGGACGGAGAGCTTCTCGTTGATCGACGCCACCACCTCCCAAACCCCCGTCTTCAGCGTGATCGCGACCGGGGCATTCCTCGCCGGCGGCACGGCTACCCGCCCGAGCAAGGGCGTGCTGAAGCTCCGCTTCCCCGACGGCACGATCACACTGCACACCACGGGACACAAAGTGAGCAGCATGCACCAGACTGCGACGGCCTGCATCGAGACCCAGACCAACAACGGCGACGTTCACTTCACGATCGCAGGCGGGACCGGCGCTTACAAGGGGATCACCGGATCCGGGCGCGGGACGGCCCACAACACATTCGTCGAGCAGGTCGTCCATGGTCAGTGCGCGAACGCGTACGCAGCCGTTCAAGCCGTCTTCACCGCGAGCAGCACCATCTCCCTGCCTTAACGACGGCACACTGGCGGGCGACGGAAACCGTCGCCCGCCACAACGCCGCTGCTCGCCGGAAGCCCCGACTTCTCCGCCGTGCGGAATCCGGCAGCCACGCCACAGCGTGCCCCTAATCAGCAAGCTCGGCAGTGCTCCTCGTCAGATCCGCCGCTGCTGCTTCTGAATCGCGGAGCGGAAGAGGGGCGCGAACCTGTACAAACCGCGCTAGCTGGCGGGTGGTGCCACGTTCCTTAACGGCAGCCCAAAGCGCGCCGTTGAAGACGATGCGTCCGAGCCGCCGATGATGCCTCACGGGCTCCAAGGCGCTCATGCTCTCATGCTCACGCCTTGGGCCAAGCCATCCCGATCACCTTGCGTGGATCGCTGTAGCCCCACCCCGACCTTGTCGAACTACCATTGGGCGTCTCAGCTGGGACCCGCCTAATAAGCGAGCAATTGATCGAGGAGGCCGGCATGGCCAGGAGCGGAAGCCAGGAGCGAACCAAAGGCACGAGCCAGCAAGCCCAAGGTCGGCTCAAGGAGGCCGTCGGCGCTCTGACGGGCAATCGCCGGCAGGTCAAGCAGGGCCGCGCCGATCAAGCCCGCGGCCGGCTGCGCGAGGCCGTAGTTCCTGCGGTCAAGAAATGCCGGTATGCGGTCGGATCTGGTGGTGGCGGCCAGATCAACGCCATGATGAGGGCCGTTTTTGGGCGATCTCGATCGTCTACCGCAGCGAAATCCTGCTTCATGGCGACGGAGCGCTCGACCGGATCGGACCGCGGGCGGCGCCGCGGCTGACGATCGTGTCCTCCTGAGATGAGAGTCG
>JBEKRJ010000846.1:0-2773 GCA_049518835.1 Solirubrobacteraceae bacterium | reverse complement strand
CCCCGAGCTTCGGCGCACCGCCTACGACGCGGCCGCCGCCGGCCGGCGCATGCGCGATGCCTGCGCGGCCCTGGCGGACTCGGTCAACGCCTCGCTGATCGAGCCGATCGAGGCGATCGCGGTGACGCGGATGTTCGAGCAGCGCGCCGGGTCGGGGTAGCGTCCGAGTCGCTCGGTTAGATCAACACGGCGCCGCGTCCGTTTTCAGCTGGTGCAGCTGGGAGGCAGAGCAAACCCCACGTCTCCTATCCCTATCGCCCGAGCCGAGCCTTTGGCGTGGAGCTGACGCAACCCGCGCGACCCCTGCGAGCCGGACGAATAGATCGCCGAAGCCGTTGCCGCGTCGCTTCTGACTTGGCCGGGACAGCACTCGTCCGGCAGCCGCCTGGTGGCCCCGGCGCGCTGCGAGAGCCGCGCGATCGCGTTCACGCGAAGGCAATCGTCCGGTTCTTCTCAACCGGACGATCGCATGCGTGGCCAACCAATCGCGCCGGTCCCGGCGCTCGGGCTATCGCCTTCGTCGAGAGCATCCGTAGCTGCTTGCTGGAATCTTGCAAGCGCCTGGTCCTCCTCGGCGCGAAACCAGGGCCGCTCCCCGGCCGCGGCGGCTCGCTCTGCCGTGGCTGCGCCGAGATGCTCGAGATTGGCGACGAGCAGGTCGCTCGAGTCCTCAGTCGAGACACCCGCTCCGCTGTCGTTGCGGTAATCAGGTCCGAAGGCGGCGAGGCTTGCGAGATCGTTCCCAAGCATGAGCGGTCGACGGTCCCGCGTCACTTCCGCTTCGACCCGAGCGCTTGCACGAGTCTTGCAAGGAGGGGCTCGGCGGGTGCTCGAGTTTCGCGCGGAGCAGGGTCGGGCGGTGCGACGAGCGGGCGCCTGTGCCCCGGGCAAAGCGGGTGCCGCCGGCGTTGGCGGCTTGACCCGTCCCCGCTCAGCGTGATCGAATCCCGCGAGGGGCGCCACCAACCACGAGGAGGTCGCGAAATGTCGGTAATGATGGGTTTGCGGATCGCTGTCGACGTCGCAACGTTCGAGCAGATGGTCGCCGAGAACCAGGAGACGCTGAAGACGGTGGAGGCCCGCAGCAAGGAGATGGGCGCGGTCCACCACAGGTTCTACGGGAAGATCGACGGGTCCGAAGTGCTGGTCGTCGACGAATGGCCGGACGCGGAGTCGAAAACGCCGGCCTTGCCGAACATCTCAGGGATCTCCGTCGGCGTACACCGCCCGTGCCCTGGCGCGGGCGGTAAGGCCGCATGACGCCGGCGTCCGGTCGATGACCCTGCATGCCCGCCCGTGCCGCCCCGGCGTCCCGAAGTCGGCAATTCTGGCTTGCGTCAAATGCACTGGTTGCGGTGAATCACGCCCAACCACGGTTCGGGACGGGCTGTTGAACTCAACGAGCGCTTTCCGCGCAAGGCACGGCCCGTTGGAGTCGCCGACGAGATGCCCGTACGACAACGAAGGCAGGTCTGCGTCGGCCGCGACGAGCTGACCCGATGGTGGCTGCTCGACGCCTCAAGGGATGACGGCGCGCTCGTGGCTCGGTGGCTCCTTCCGCCGACGAGGGGAAGCCTGGCTCAGATGCCCGGAATGGCGATGGACCGGTAGCCAGACCGCCGCGCCGCGGACGTCGGCTTCGACACGATCATTAGCTGCAAACCTGCAAGCACGGCGGCCGCGCCATGAGCGCTTCCCGCCCTCCCGGAGCGGCGCTGCTGCGGTCTGAGGCGAGCCCCGGCAGAGCGGTGGTAGGGACGTGTAGCGCGGCGTTTCAGGGCCGGGGCGTAGGGACTGCGGCGCCTCGCGCGGCGAGATGCGTCACACGCCGACTTGTAAGAATGTGAGTGCTCGGAGCGATCCTCGATCTCGCTCGGTGGACCGAGCCGGCTACCGGTGCTCGGTGGAGCCAGCAGCCTGATCGATCCGCCGGAGACTGCGGCATCGAGTCCGGAGGTGCGGCCTGCGCCGTTGGTCAGGGTCGGTGGACTGCGACGAGGAGAGTAGCGTAGGAGCGCACGGGTGCCGCCTGCTCGGCGATCAGCGCCGGGTCTTCCAGCCGGCACCCGTCCTTGACCCAGCGATCCGAGATCGCCATCGCCTCGACTCGTTCCCGTGCGGCGCCCCGGACGTCGTCGGGCGGGACGTCGTACACGTCGCCGTGCAAGGCGACGAGGGCGTCGCACAAGCTGTCGTCGTCGCCCGCATGCTGGCGCTGATGCTCGCGGTGGATCCGCCACCATTCCACCTCGAGCCGCGCGGCGGTGGCCGGGTCAGCCGGCGCCCCTCGATGACGGGCGAGCAGCCGGTAGAACCGCTCCATCGTGCGTCGGGCCGCGTCTGGGTCGTTGTCTGGATAAGGAGCCCACAGCTGGTTGGCCCTGAGCACCAGCCACGCGCCGAGCAGGGTGCTCGGCCGGGGAAGGCCGAAGGCGTGGCGAGCGAGACCGATCGAGGCGCGCAGCAGCGTTCCCCATTGGCGGCGGTAGTAGGCGACCCAGGCTTCGGTCTCCAGCCGAACGACGATTCTGGGGTCGAACGACCGGTGGGCCGCCACCGCACCCACGAGCGAGCGCTTTCATCTCATGTTCATCGCGCGCAAACCTACCGGTGAGCGCGGGACCCGGTCCGACGAGCGGCGATCGGGTGCCCCTGCGCAGGTCACTCAGGCGGGGACCGGTACCGCGCCGACCTGTTGGAGCAAGCCAAGGGCGTCCCAGACTGTCCATTCCTCGGCGATCTTGCCGTCGGCGATCTGGAAGATCGTGATCGC
>JBEKRJ010000845.1:0-3380 GCA_049518835.1 Solirubrobacteraceae bacterium | reverse complement strand
CCGGAGTCGTCATCGACGCGCGCAGGCGTTAGCAGACCGAGGCCGTCGTAGAACCGGAGTGCCTTGGGCGACAGCCGCGAACGTCTGGCGAACTCTCCGATGCTCATGAGACTCACCTGCACACTGCCTCCTTGACGGGGTTACCGCACCAGTGTGCGGCCTCCCCCAGGGTCAAGGTCAAGCGTCGCCAGCTGGTCACCGCGGAGCCTCTCGTTGATGACAACCGCGAATCCCCAAAGCCCGGCCAGCAGGGAGGTCGTGACTCAGTTGGGCGGCGGCACGGGTACCGGTTGGACTTGGAGATCCTGGATGCCGGCGAAGTCTGACGGGTTGCAGGTGTAGATGGGGAGTTCGTTGGCGATCGCGGTCGCGGCGATCATCGCGTCGTAGGCGCGTGCGGCGGTCTTGCGTCCGGCGCGGCGCAGCGACGCTGCGACCTGTCCGAACGCGCGGGCGGCGGCCGCGTCGAAGGGCAGCGGGTCGAAGTCGGCTTCGGCTTGCTGCAGATGCGCCTGGCGGGCGGCGCGCTCGGGTTCGGTGGCGGCGAGCAGCGGGCCGACGGACAGTTCGGCCAGGGTGACCGCTGTGATCACAGGCTCGTCCGGAAGCAGCGCCGGGTCCGTGATGCGCGAGAGCAGAATGACCGTTGAGGTGTCAAGCACGCCGCGGCTTGGACGAGCCGAAGCGCTCACAGTCGCGGGTCAAGGAGCGCATCGATGTCGCGGCGCAGTCCATCGGCGTCGACCGGCGGGAGGTGGCGCCATCGCAGCAGCAGCGCCTCGGCGGCCAAGCCCGGACCAGCGAGCGGTCGCAGTTCGGCGACGCGCTTGCCCCCTCGGGTGATCGTAATCCTCTCTCCCCGCGCTGCGCGATCGACGACGTCACCGCCGTTGTTGCGAAGATCGCGGATGCTCACGTCAGCCATCGCCTCAAATGTATCACGTGTGAGACATGATCCCCGGCGTTGTCGATCCCACTGCCCCGCTTTGATCTCGCGACAGGCGTCTCGGCCAAGCCAATGACGGATCCTGCTTTGCGCGGGAAGCAGGGCTCACTCTCCAAAGCGCGAGTTCCGGGCCCAGAAAGATGTGCGCTACCGCTTCGGGATTGACGAGCGACAGTCCCGACGAGCCTGGCGCTGCTCTCAGGCGAAGCGGGAGAGTCCCGACGATCCGCGATCGCATTTACCGCTGGCGGGCGTTCCGCGCTAGTCGACCCCCAAACAGTAGACGGCGACAAATACAAACCGTTGGATTCCGCGCGTTTGCTCTCGGAGGTCCAACCTCAGCCGATCGACAGTCGCCGCGCCTCCCTTGGCGCTTACGACCGCAACCCGCCAGCGAGCGCTGGAACGATTGCGTCGCCCGCGAGAGCGCAAGCGATGCGCCTGACCGTGTCCGTGGCAGCGGGTTGCTCGATCCCGACGAGCGACTGGACGGCGACTCGGTAGGCGGGGCCGGGGGCGAGCTCCTTGATCCGTGTGAGGATGCTCGCCTCGCCGGCTTGGCGAACGGCTACCGCCCGCCCACAAGGCTCTGAACGACGAGCACGACCCCGCTGGGCTCACCGTTGGTCGTGAGCGAGCCGGCGGTCGCGAGCGCGATGATCACGGCGATGAACGTGCCCAGACCGAGCACTACGCACACGAACAACAGCACCGCGACTTGCGGATTGGCGCGCAGGAAGTTCGTTACGTCTCGCATCGAGCTCAGGCTGATCAAGGATAGACCGGGCCGGAGGTTGGGGGCGGTCAGCCGTCTCGTCGCGAGCGCCGGTGCGCGGCATGGGTGTCGAGCCTCGTTTTGCCGGGCCGGCCGGGCGCTGTGGGTTTATCGGACTTTTATGTTGATGGCAGATCCGCGGTCGATCAGTGACAGCAAGATCCACGGGAGAAGGGAAGATTCCATGCCGGTCAGCCCTGTCGGCCGCGGCGCTTGGTCTGCACAGACCGCGCCCCGAACGCAGCAGCCGATGACGAACACTGCCGATCCGCTCGACGCAAGCAACAGGGACCGAGACGAGGATCTGCGCTCCGGCAAGACGCCGACCAGCCTTGCCTCGCAGGAGGCTGCTGACGCCGGCTCACCGGCCGCCGGGATCGAGTCGCACTTTCAGCTCGACCCCCTGCTGGCTGGTCCCGCGACTCTTGGTACGCCGCCGAGCCAGCCGATCGCCGGGACCGCTGAGGGTACCCTGCCGGCCGCGACCGCTGCGGATCAGCGCGCGATCCCGCTCGGCGGTCCAACCAGCGCTCGGGCCGAGAAGAACCTTGCCTCGCTGGCCAACCAGCTCGGCACCGACCCTGACGCGCTGCTTGCGCAGCTCAACGCCAGGCAGGGGATCAGCCCGTTGCGAGCTGCCGGCCGCGACGCCGCCTATGGGAGGTCGATCTTGGACTCGAACACCGGCGGGATCATGGTCGATCAATACGCGTGAACGAAGGCGGGTAACATCGCCCGGGGCGGTAGGGCCGCGATTGGATCGGCCGGTCGGACCCTCGCAGACAGTGGTCTCCCGGCAGCGAGCTGTAAATTAAGGAGTCGGCGCTCGATATCGCTATATCGTGAGCCCGTGCAGGACAACCTCGACGTCGACCATGGACCGGGCGAGATCGTGGACGGGCGCAGCGTGAAAGCCGCCATGCGCCTGTCTGGGCTCGGGACGACGATCTTCACCGAGATGACCGCGCTTGCAGCGCGGACGGGGTGAAGACGGCCCGGCGTCGGTGATCGAGGCCGCTGTCCAGGCGCTGCGGGGCGGGCAGAACCAGTATGCGCCGCTGGCAGGCGTCCCGGCACTGCGCGATGCCGTGCTCGAGCATCAGTGCGCCTATTACGGGCTTGAACCCGAGGACGTGCTTGTGACCTTCGGCGCCACCGAAGCAATCGCTGCGGCGCTGCTCGCGTTCTGCGACCCGGGCGACGACGTGGTGCTGCTCGAGCCTTATTACGACTCCTATGCGGCCTGCATCGCGTTCGCCGGCGCGCGACGCCAACCGGTGACGCTGCGTCCGCCCGACTTCGCGCTCGATGGCGACGCGCTGCGGGCCGCGATTGGCCCACGAGCGCGGGTGCTGTTGCTCAACTCGCCCCACAACCCAACCGGCCGGGTACTCAGTTCTCGCGAGCTCGAGCTGATCGCCGCGGCATGCATCGAGCATGATCTGGTGTGTATCAGCGACGAGGTGTACGAGCATCTCGTCTACGAGGGGCAGCACGTGCCGCCGGCGACGCTGCCCGGCATGGCACGCCGGACGTTGACGATTTCCAGTGTCGGGAAGTCGTTCTCGTTCACGGGCTGGAAGGTCGGCTGGTGCTCGGGGCCGGCCGAGCTCGTCACCGCGGTTCGAACCGTCAAGCAGTACCTGACATTCGCGGGCG
>JBEKRJ010000844.1:0-2778 GCA_049518835.1 Solirubrobacteraceae bacterium | reverse complement strand
GGTCGACCACTGGGGGCCGCTCGGCGTGAACAGCGCCGCGCATGGCTGTCCGAGCGGGCATTCGCCGAGCCCGCCGATCCGGAAGAGGTTTCGGTAGCCCGCGCTCCACTGTACGATCCAGCCACCGGATGCGAAGTAGTTGCCGGTCTCCTGGATGCGGGTGATCGTGGTTCCAGGCGGGGCGGTGAACCACCAACCGCCGCCCTGCCCGCCTGGGGTCGCGGCTGTCGGCCAGGCTTGGAGACCCTGACCCTTGCTGCTCCCGTTGCAGTTCTGCGCCTCGACGATCGTCTGACGACTGGACGAGAACACGAGGGCGTGGTTGACGTTGCCGTTGGCGGGATTGCAGACAGGGATGGTGTACGTGGCGTCGGCCCGCGCGGGCGCCGGCTCGATTGTCGCCGCACCCAGGGGGAGCACGACACCGAGTACGGCGACTAGCACTAGCAGGGCGCAACGGCGCAGCCGGCCGAAAGGAAGTGAGGGACGTAGGACGGGTGACATCTTTGATGACTCCTCGGTTGCGGTTCTCGAAAGCGGCTACTGGCAGTTGACGGTCACGTCGAATATGAGGCCGTCTTCGGGGGTCGCGGTGCCGCCTGCGACGTCGTCGACGTGCACGTCGAACACGTTGTTGGTGCCTGACTCCCTGGCGGCGTAGGCGAGAGGCGCATGACCGGGATTCGCCTGCAACACCTCGGGGTTGACCTCCACCGCGCCGCCGGTGCTCGTGCAGGGTCCGCTTGCGGTGATCGTGTATTCGCCGACCGTGTCGTAGCGGACGGTGATATTCCGACCAGAGAAAACACTCGCGCTGCCGGCCGAGGTGCCGATTACGGCCCAGGCGCTGGCGGCGGGTGGGCCTTGCGGTCCCTGAGGCCCGTTTTGCGCCCAGACGAGGCGTGTTTGCCCTTTCCGGCAACGCTTTTGCACTAACAACTGGTGCGTCGATTTAACAACGCACCCCTTTATGGTGTTTCGGGAAGTGGAGGAAGCGAGGGCGTAGCCGCCGCTTGCGAGGAGCGCGCCGGCGAGTGTTGCGAGCGCGGTCTGCGCGATCCGGGTGGGGTGTTTGATCAACGAGGGTCCTTTCTCTGCTGGGGGTTGGACGGTTAGGGTGGTGGCGGTCCGCCTGGTGCTGGCAGACCGCTCTGGGTCCCCGAGCCACCGCCGGCGGAATTGGTGTTGCGGGACGAGCCGCCGGTGTTGCCACCAGAGCCGGTCGGTGACGGCGGCGCTTGCGTGGGCGGCGGCGGCGTGTTGGCTGTCGCGGCCGAAGCTGTGGTCGCTTCGGCGGTCGGCGACGGCCCGGGGTTGGGCTGGTTGGGCGGCGGCGGGGTCACCGTCCGGGAAGTGGCGGTAGTGGTGGTGGCCGCGGGTGTCGGGGCGGGCGCGGCGACCGCGGTTGTCGTCGTCGCCGCGGTGGTGGCGGGCACTGTGACGGCGGTGGTGCTGGTCGCGGTGATGACGTTGACGTGCACGATCTGCGCGTGCATGACGACGGCGGGACGGTGGCGGCGGTGGTGTGGCGGGGTGCGGTGGCCGTCGACGGCGGCGTGGATCGCGGCGCCGGCGCCGACGACGACGGTCGCGCCGCCGACAGCGAGCTTCGCGGCGATCGCCGCGCTGCCGCCACCGCCGACGGGAGCCCACTTGCGGACGCGCACGAGCGCTTCGTTAGCGCGCTGCACGGCCGGGTGGGTGGCGATCGCGTGGTAGGCGGAGGCGATCGCGCCGGGGGCGGCGAGCGGCATTGCGCCGGCGGGGATCAGCGGCAGGATCGCGCCGCGGACCGCCTCGCGGGCTTGGCGCAGCTCGGCGCGACACGACGGGCAGCGGCGGCAGTGACGTTCCAGCGCTGCGGGGCAGTCGCCGGTCTGCTGCCAGCGCAACAGGTCGGCGCGGCGGCGCACGCACAGGGCGCCTGGAGCGGCCGCGAGCGCCTCGAAGCGGCGCAGTCGGATCCCGATCCGATCAAGCGTGCGCCTGACCTCCTTTCTGGGAAGGCCGAGCATTGCGGCGATCTGACGCGGCGCGTACCTGTGGTCGGGATCAAGGTGCAGGTAGGCAAGCCGGCGGTCTTGCTCGCCGAGCTCGGCGATGAACTCATACAGTCGATCGCGGTCCTCGTTGGCCAGCGCAGCCCGTTCGGGCCCGTCACCGGCAACGGCGCGCGCTTCGGCACTCAGCGGCGAGCTGCCGCGAAAGCGCTTGGAGCGGACGAGGTCCAACGCGTCGTGGCGCAGCGCCTCGTGCATATACCGGGCCAGCTCCGCGACGCTGGAGAAGTTGCGCTGCAGCGCCTGCAGGCTGATATCGCCGTAGGCGTCCTCGAGATCGGCGAGCGGGACGCGGTCGGGTGGAAAGTCCCGCTGTGTCGCCCCGATCAGCGCCGGGCGCATGCGCCGCAGCTCGACCGCGACCTGCTCACGACTCAGCCCGGCCGTCAAGGTCATCACCGGCCTCCCGCAATCACGCGCAGCGGCGGGCGCGCTGACGGCGGCAGTGGCGTCCGGCTGCCGGCGGCGAGCGCCTGGAGGCCTGTCTCGTGCGCTTCGGCTAGCAGCTCGTTGATCGCCCACCCGATCGCATGCCGGCCGATCTGCGCATTGCCTGCTGCGTGCTCGGCGAGCGCGAGCGCCTGCTCGTCGGTCAAGGCCGCGAACAGCTGCCAGTGAGCGCAGCGCGCGTGCTCGCCGAGCAGCCGCGCGACACCCCGGCGCCGCTCGTAATCCTCGTGGCAGGACGGGCAGTAGCCGAGCTCGTGATCGCCCGGCG
>JBEKRJ010000843.1:0-2779 GCA_049518835.1 Solirubrobacteraceae bacterium | reverse complement strand
GATCAGGGCGCCATAGCGCAGATCGCCGAGCCCGAACAAGCGCTCATCGATCGCGCGGCGGTAGTCGCGCGCCCGGCGATGAACGCCTCCGCGCGGACCGATCGCGTCCTCCAGTCGGTCGGCCGTGAGCGCGACCCCGGTGGCGTCGACGAGCGTCAGCTCCTCGCCGACGCGCTGGTCGGTGACGAAGAACCAGTGCGCGGCGATCCCGCGACCCTTCACGGCCTTCATGCCCGAGCCGATCGTGCAGAACGATGCGCCGTCCTCCCCGAGGCGCCCGAACTCCAGCCACGCGTAGCCGAGCCGCTCTTCGTTGGGGTGCTCGCCGCCGAGCAGCAGGTTCCACTCCATCCGCTTGTTCGGGTCGGCGTCCGGCTCCACCCGGTAGGCCGAGAGGTCACCGTCGAGCAGAAACGGCAGCGTCAGCGCCAGCACCTTCGACTTGCCGGTGCCGTTGTTTCCTCGCAGGAGCAGCCGGCCGTCGCGGAACGCGAACTCCTCGTGGTCGTAATAGAAGAGATCGACGAGCCCCAGCCGCAATGGCTGCCAGCGCTCGCGTGCTGGTGCCGGCAGGCGGCTCACGCGAGCATCTCCTTGTCCTGCGCCAGCGTCGGCGCCGCCAGCCCAAACCGAGCAAGCGCCGGCAGCGGGTGGACGGCGTCACCGGCGCGGCGGATCAGCCGCAGCGCCGCAAGCCGGTCGAGCGCGTGCTCGACGAGCCCGACCTCGGCGCCCGGATCGCGGGTGCTCCGTCGCCAGTACGCCCGATGCTCGTGTGCGAGTCGGCGGACGAGCGCGTGCAGCTCACCGGTCGGGCAGCCGGAATCACTGTCTGCGCGGTCTGCCAGATGTTCGGTGATCAGCAGCGCGACGTGGCCGTCAGTGCCAACTTCGGGCATCCGGATGTCGGTCAACTCGTCGCGTGGGTCGACCATCGCGATCCCCTCGGCCCGGACCTCGGCGACGAGGCCGGTTCGCTCTGAGATCCGCTTGATCAGCGCCGCGCGCTGCGACGTGACGTAGGCAAGCTCGTGCTCAGACAGGTCGTCGTAGTAGACGACCGGGTCGTCAAGCAACCGCCTCGTAAGCCGCTGGCGTACCGCGCGCGTGCGGAGGTCGTCGGAGACGGGCTCGGGCTCGGCGGTGAGCTCGCGCAGACGTTCGTCGAAATCGGCGGCGGCGATCGTCGACGGGCCCCGGGGCGCGCTGATCAGCACCGCGAGCACGCGCCGTTCGACGTCGTAGAGGACGTCGCCCGCCTCGCGGACGAACGCTTCCTCGTCGCCCGCCACGCGCGCCAAGGCACCGAGCTCGAGCAGGATGCGGACGACGGCGACGAGGTCGCCGCGCTCCTCCCGTCCGCTTAGCTCGAACGTGACGCCCGCGGCCGCGAGGCGCTCGTCTCCAGCGGCGACGATGATCCCCTCGGCGAGGCGCCCGAGCGTGATTTGCGCGTCGGCGCGCTCGAGGACTGACAGCGCCAAGCACAGCAGGACATACCGGCGGCGGCCGAAGGCGAGGTGCGAGCGCGGCTCGCGCGCCGGATGGGTGCCACCGAGATCCGCGGCCGTGTGCTTGAACAGCCTTGCGACCTCGGTGTCGACATGCAAGCGCCAGCCTGTGTTCTGATCGAACCATCCACGCAGCTCGGCTGCGTGCCGGCGCACAAACCGAAACGCGTCCGGATCGGCGCCGTTGCGAAGCAGCGGGCGGCGCAGCAGCGCGCGAGTCGCGCGCTGCAGGTCGCGGTCGCGGGCCTCTTGGAGCGCCGTGTCCAGTGCACCGCTCATGCGACGAGCCTGCGCGCAGTAGCGGTGAGATCCACGATCTGAAGCAGATGGTCAGACCCGAGGAACACGCCGGCGTCGGTGGTGATGGTCACGGGCGCCCCGCCTCGGAGCGGGGCGAGCCTGATCTCTAGTGAGCCGTCGCTCGTCGTCGTGCGGATCTCGCGGTCCCCTGGGCGTTGTACGGACAGCGCCTGTCCAAGCAGCGCGAGGAACAGGGCAAAGGCGCCGCGATCGAGATGGCCGAGGTCGCTCAGGCGGATCGGGTGCTCGCTGACGAGCCGGGCGCGGGCCGCGGCGGTCTGATCGGCCTCCGCGGCGGCGCGTTCGACGAGCAGCAGCCGCTCCCGGCGACGGTCGAGCACGCGGTTCGGTCTTCCGCGCCGCTCGTAGGAGCCGGTTCGCCGCAGTCGCGGGCTGATCATCAGCGGCGGCGCTTGACGCCATGGCGTGGAGGGCGAGACCGGCTTCTGCGCACGCGCCGTCGCTGTGTCGGCGTCGAGGGTGAGGTGGCGCGAGCTGTGCAAGCCGAACGTCGCCTGCCACAGCCGGTGCATGGCGGCCTCGTCTGGCGCCTGCGCGAACCAGACGGCCAGCTCTCGGAAGTCGGCCGTGCGATCAGAGCGGCCGGCGCGGCGCTCGTTCAGCAGCGCGACCACCGCCAGCAGATCCGGGATCGCCTTGCGTGCCCGAGCGCGGAGCAGCTTCGCCTGGCTCGGGTGCTCCGGCGCGGAGATGAACCACTGCCGCAGTCCGAGCCAGCGCTCGTGCCAGGACGCGAGCTCGGCTGCGAACGCCCGCTCGCGGAAGTCCTCGGGCGCGCCGGGCCCGGGCGCCGCATCCTCGGCGTCGCGGCGCGCGACGAGTTCCAGCAGGCGGTCGACGCCGCCGGGATCGAGTCCGACCAGCAACTCGGCGATCTCGCCGCCGATCCCGGTGAGGTCTTTGATGAACCGCTCGAGGTACTCGATCAGCCGGTCCTTGTAGGCACG
>JBEKRJ010000842.1:0-2782 GCA_049518835.1 Solirubrobacteraceae bacterium | reverse complement strand
ACGACTCCCGGGCTGAACTTCGTCTACGCGCACATCAACCGGCTGATCAGGCGCGACGGGTTCGACGCGATCTACGTGACCGGCCCCGGGCACGGCGGTCCCGGCGTGGTCGCCAATGTGTATCTCGAGGGCACCTACACCGAGATCTACCCGCACATCGGCCACGACGAGGAGGGGCTGCGGCGTCTGTTTCGACAGTTCTCGTTTCCGGGTGGGATCCCCAGCCACGTCGCCGCCCAGACGCCGGGGTCGATCAACGAGGGCGGTGAGCTCGGTTATTCGCTGGCGCACGCTTACGGTGCGGCATTCGACAACCCGGACCTGCTCGTATGCTGCGTGGTTGGGGACGGGGAGGCCGAGACCGGAGCGCTGGCCACGAGCTGGCACTCGAACAAGTTCCTCGATCCGATCCTCGACGGCGCGGTGCTGCCGATCCTGCATCTCAACGGGTACAAGATCGCCAATCCGACGGTGCTCGCCCGGATCCCGGAGCGCGCGCTGCGCGCGCTGTTGGAGGGCTACGGCTACGCGCCGCGGTTCGTGAGCGGTTCTGATCCGCGGGAGATGCACCAGCTGATGGCGGCAGCGCTCGATGACGTCATCGGCGAGATCCGTCAGCTGCAACAGCACGCCCGCAAGCACGGCGACGCCGCAGAACCGAGCTGGCCGATGATCGTCCTGCGCACGCCGAAGGGCTGGACGGGCCCGAAGGAGGTCGACGGCGTACCGATCGAGGGCACCTTCCGCGCCCACCAGGTCCCGCTCGCGGAGGTGCGGACCAACCCCGAGCACCTCGCGATGCTCGAGGCGTGGATGCGCTCCTACAAGCCTCACGAGCTGTTCGACGAAGTGGGGGCTCTGCGTGCCGACCTAGCGGCACTGACACCCACGGGCGACCGTCGCATGGGCGCCAATCCACACGCCAACGGCGGACTGCTGACCCGCCCGCTCGAACTGCCCGACTTCCGCGACTACGCGGTCGACGTGCCCGCGCCGGCGGCTACGACCGCCGAAGCGACACGCGTCCTCGGCGCGTTCCTGCGCGACGTCATCGCGCAAAACCGTGACACGTTTCGGCTCATGGGTCCCGACGAGACCGTCTCCAACCGACTGACGGCCGTGTTCGAGAAGACCGACCGCGCCTGGGATGCGGAGCGGGTGCCCGGGGACGATCACCTCGCCCCAGGCGGACGGGTGATGGAGGTGCTCTCGGAGCATCTATGCGAGGGCTGGCTCGAGGGCTATCTGCTCACCGGCCGCCACGGCCTGTTCAACTGTTATGAGGCGTTCATCCACATCGTCGACTCGATGTTCAACCAGCACGCCAAGTGGCTGGAGACGACCAACGGGATCCCCTGGCGGCGGCCGATCCCGTCGCTGAACTACCTGCTGTCATCGCACGTCTGGCGACAGGACCACAATGGTTTCTCTCACCAGGACCCTGGATTCATCGACCATGTGGTCAATAAGAAGGCGGGCGTCATCCGGGTCTATCTGCCGCCCGACGCGAACTGCCTGCTGTCGACCGCCGACCACTGCCTACGCAGTCGCCAGTACGTGAATGTCGTTGTGATCGGCAAGCAGCCCGCGCTCCAGTACCTGACGATGGACGAGGCGATCCTGCACTGCACCCGCGGACTCGGGATCTGGGAGTGGGCGAGCAACGGCGACGGCGAACCTGACGTCGTCCTCGCCTGCGCCGGTGACGTGCCAACGCTCGAGACGGTCGCCGCGGCGGCGCTCCTGCGCGAGCATCTGCCCGATCTGCGCGTGCGGGTGAT
Source organism: Solirubrobacteraceae bacterium (assembly GCA_049518835.1). Taxonomy (GTDB): domain Bacteria; phylum Actinomycetota; class Thermoleophilia; order Solirubrobacterales; family Solirubrobacteraceae; genus Palsa-465. Next base: position 1,001 of record JBEKRJ010000842.1, on the reverse strand, counting down.
CAACGTCGTCGACCTGATGCGTCTGCAGCCCGAATCAGAGCACCCACACGGCCTCTCCGATCCGGAGTTCGATGCGTTGTTCACCCGCGACCGACCGATCATCTTCGCCTACCACGGCTACCCGTGGTTAATCCACCGCCTTACCTACCGACGGACCAACCACCACGGGATGCACGTGCGTGGCTACAAAGAGGAGGGCACCACCACCACGCCGTTCGACATGGTCATGTTGAACGACCTCGACCGGTTTCACCTGGTCATGGACGTGATCGACCGCGTGCCGGGCCTCGCCCAGCAGGCCGCCGTGCTGCGCCAGCACATGGTCGACGAACGCCTGCGCCACCGGGCATACACCCGGCAGGTGGGCGACGACCCACCCGACGTCAGCGACTGGGTGTGGCCAGGCTCGCCCGCGTCGGCTGGCACGGCGCCGGCCGCCGGCGAAGCCAGCCAGCCAGTGTGATCGAGCATCTGCGGATTCTCGTCGTCAACGCGCGATCGAGCAGCCTCAAGTTGAGTCTTCTCTTCTTCAGCACGGACTCCCCGACCCGCTCGGCAATCCGGCTGGCGTGGTTTGAGCCGGCGGACGAGGGCCCCGGGTCGCTGGTGCTCGCGGGACCGTTGCCGGGAGTGAGCTGACCTCTAGCGTGATCGTCCATCAGGCACTGTGGCGCCGACCGCGTGAGGCGCAGGCCCGGGCGCAGATGCTCGTGTAACGGCGGGTGTAGCTCGACCGACCCGTTCCTGCTGACGGCGATGTGATTGTCGTTGTCGTCGCTGCCACCCGCGCCGCCGCCAGCGGCCAGTAGGGCGGATCCGCAACGCTCGGTTCGCGGCGGCGCGCTGTTTCGGCAATCATGCTCGGTTTGACGCTCTCGCTTAACATTCCTATCTAGCTTTCTTTTATGCTTTTGTGTTAGGTTAGTTGATTACTTGTCCTTTTGGTGCTGTTGCTCCGGGTGTTGGTGGTGATACTGAGCCATCCTCTTGTGGCTCGACAG
>JBEKRJ010000841.1:0-2782 GCA_049518835.1 Solirubrobacteraceae bacterium | reverse complement strand
AGATGGCGCAGCGCGGAGAAGGCGCGTCCGGAGCGAAGCGAACCACGCCGGCAGACGGTTGCGCGAGCGCTTGTCGGCGATCGCCGAGCTCGGAGCGCTCGTCCCGGTCGACCGAGCGCCCGCGGTACGCACAGGCGAGCTCGCGCGGGAGAACGTGATCAGCGACGAGCGCGACCTGGTGTCGCGAGCGCCAGCGACCTGCCACGGACGCTTCTCATGTGAGAATCAAGCGGTTGCAGACAGACCGGCGCCATCCTGTGGACGGGACGCTGATCGGCGGCCGCGAGCATCGGGAGATCGTGATCGTCGATTACGACCCGCATTGGGCTGACCGATTCCAGACCGAGCAGGCCCGGGTAAAGCGCGCTCTCGGTCTGCTGGCGCTCGGGATCGAGCACATCGGCTGAACCGCCGTCCCGGGCCTCGCCGCCAAGCCGATCATCGATCTGCTTGTCACCGTCGAGAATCCCGAGGACGAGACCGTGATCGTTCCGGCGCTGGAGTCGGCTGGATATCGACTGCGGGTCCGCGAGCCGGGGCATCGGATGTTTCGAACCCCTGACCGCGGTGTCCACGTACACCTATGGGCTGAGACCGACGTCGAGGCGACCCGTTGCCTGCGTCTACGCGACCGGCTTCGCCGGTCAGCTGACGATCGACGCGCGTACGAGCAACTCAAGCGACACCTCGCCAAACGCGACTGGCGCGACATGAACGACTACGCCGATGCCAAGGGCCCGCTGATCGAGGAGATCCTGCGGCGAGCCGACGATTGACGGGTCGAACGACATCGCGTCGGTTGGCGAGCCTTACTGAGCAAGGCTCAAATCTGAGGCGCCAATAGGCCCGGGGACCAGCGCTCGGGCAACCCTGCGGCCTGCGGCTTGCTTGGCCGGACGCCCAAGGCGGTGCTACGGTTGATCGCAACATAGAAGGAGGTTCGTGATGACCGTTATGACTCGAGTACTGGTGGTTGCCAACCGCACCGCCGACTCCGACGAGTTGCTCGCAGCGCTGCTTGACCGTCAGGCCCAGGGTCCGATCAGCGTGACGCTACTCGCACCTGCGACCTTCGAAGTGACCAGTCCTCATGGCGGCAGACAGGCGGCGATGAGGCGCCTACGCACCGCTACCGACCGGCTCCGCGAAGCAGGAATCGAGACCACCGGCGTCGTCGGCGATCCCGACCCGTTTACGGCGGTCGCGGCAATTTGGGACTCGGACCGGTTCGATGAGGTAGTCGTCTGCACCTTGCCCGAGCGCCTCTCGCGGTGGCTGCGGCTGGACCTCCCACGGCGTGTCGATCGCCTCACAAGTCGATCCGTCCAACACATCGTGGCGCACGAGCGTTCGCTCGCGTACGCGTGAGTCAGCCCACGTAGATCTCGCGGCGACCCGATCCGCGTCGCAAGGGTCAGTATCACCAGCAGATCCCGGAACTTCCCATCCCTTTTGCGCCGGTGGCGGCCCTTAGTCTGACCAAACGCTATGGCCGGTGATCCCGGCCTCTGGACGGTAACGCTCTGGTCTGCCACGGACCACAACGTTACGGGGCGCCCCGCCCTGCGCGCGCCCCGTAACGTTCTGCCCGGCGTTTGCACAGCGGAGCCGACGTGGGACGTGGGTATGCCCCCGAGATACCGCCGCCAACAGCGGCCTGGCGCCCGGATCGAAGGTGCACGGGCGCAGTCGCAGGGGAAGCGGAGATGATTGGCGACCCGCTCACTACGCTTCGGGCATGACGGAGGACGAAATTCGCCGGCTCCTCGGTGAGGTCGACGGCATAACTGAGACGGCGAGCCGGTGGCCGGGCTGCAAGGTTCTGTTGCGCGACAGCGTGCAACAGCGCGACGTGGCGCTCCCTGAGATCGACAATTGGATTGTGCGCAAAGGCGGCACGACCCACGAGCGCTATCGCGCAGACCACGTCCTGCCGGCCCAGCAGGGTGCGCTGCCGGTCATGAGCCCACGGATCTACGTGGTGCCGTTGACCGCGTTAGGGGAGCCGAACGCGGTCTGACGGGCGCCACAGGATCTCGGTCAGCGGCACGAGCCCGATCGACGCCGGGCTGGCGCTGATGCCACTCGCGTTGGTAGCGCTGCCGCTATCGCTGATCGGCGGTCGCTTCCTGCACAGGGTCGCGCCGCGCTGGATGATCGGTGGCGGGTTGGCGTTGATCGGGGCGGGTGGCGGTTGCTGCGCTGCAACCCCTGCCCGTAGATGGTGGTCGGGTGCCAGCTCGCTGCGGCACGGGGAGCGAGGTCCCGTGCCGGCAGACGCTCGAATAGGAGCGGATGCCGACGCGCGCGTGGGGCTGGAACAACGTTACAGCCGGTGATCTGACCGTCTCGGGTGTCACGTTGTGGTCGTCTGCGGGACACAACGTGACGTGCCCGGCGCGACTTTGCTGGTATGTCACGTTTGGCGACGGGCGGGCGTCGCTTCTGGGCTCCTCACACGGCGCTCGATCCGTACGGCCTCGCCGCGATCGGCTCCGATCAACCTGCGCTTGCGATCCAAGGTCAGTCCTCGCGGGCACCACTCAGCTCAGCTCAGCGCCGCTGATCTGAGCTGGCGCTTCATCGACGCGAATAGCTCTCGGCTGAACTCGACCAACCGTTCGCAGCGCTCGTGCAAGCCCCCGCTTAGACAGACCAGCCACTGTCCCCTTCGCGATCCTCGAAGACGGCGTGCAGTCACAAGAATTCGAACAGCCCCGGGCGAACTCCTTCAACAACCCCGAGCACTACTACTGCTACGGGCCCGCGCAGGAATTACTGC
>JBEKRJ010000840.1:0-2787 GCA_049518835.1 Solirubrobacteraceae bacterium | reverse complement strand
CTCCCGCCACCCCGCGGCCCGGGCATCAGGACCTCCCACCGCCCGCTCAGCGACCTGCTGAGGTTGCTGGTCGGCACCACTCCGCGCTGACAGGGCCCGACCGGATCATCGCCATTGCGATCGTCGGCTCATGCCCCGCCAAGATCGCGAAAGCGATCGCCGGTCCTCGCCGCCAACGAGCCCGACCCTTGGCGAGTTCCGCGCCCAGGCGCTCGCCCGCATCGCCTCCCCACCCCAGCAGGGAAGTCAGCGCCGGACGGACCGGACTTCCGGCGCCCGCTGAAAGCGAGCGCCATTGTCGACGCGTAAATGCAGAAGTGCCCGCCGCCGCCGGCGGCCACATCCTCCCCGTTGAATGCATAAGCCGGCGCCGACTCTAAAAGCACAAGTCCGCGCCGGCCTCCGCTCGCCGTGCAGGGCCGGCACCGTTCGACGACCGGACGATTGCCTTGTCGCCATAGCAGTGGCGCGGCGTCTAAGGGAGCCAGTGTGCTAGCACCGCTTCCGCCAGAGCGCGCCCCCGGGCGAGCTCACCCAGCTCTGCAACGGTCCCAGCAAGGTTGCTGTTGCTCATGGCGGTGAACGTGGCCGGGTCTGATGGCCCAAGCACACGCCGACGCGCCGCCAGAGTCTCCTCGCCAGTCTCCTCACCAAGTTCGCGCGCGCGCTCGAGCTCTCCCTGATCGCGGAGCCGTGCGGCGAGGTTATTCATCGCGGAGATCGTCAGTGGGTGATCGTCGCCGAGTTGTCGCCGTCGTCCCTCAAGCACCTCCTCACGCAATCGGCGTGCTCGCTCGAGTCCTCCCTGGTTCTCCAGCGTCGAGGCGAGGTTGTTCTTGATCGTGAGCGCACGGAGGTCATCGGCGCGCAACGCCTGCGCGACGGTTTGGAGCAGGTCCTCCTGCAACGCCCTCGCCGCGTCGAGACATCGTGGCGTCCGAAGGATCTCGCCGAGGCCTGCCCCGGCCTCGATTGTGATCGGATGTCCCGCGCCGAGCGAGCGCAAGCCTCGATCTCACAGCTGCCGGACATGTGCCTCGCGCTGGTCGCTTCCTCGGTAGCGCTGAGCGCCCTGATCAGCTGCATCGTTGCCTCGAGCGTGTCGGGATGGTCGGCTCCTGTACGCGCTCGCGAACGTCGACGATTCGCTCTAGCCAAGGAGGCTGGTGTCAAACCCGTGTTCTCGCGAATAGCCTATTAGCCTAACATCCCCTTAGTGCATGAACCCACTTGTTTACTGTACAAACGCGTCTTCGTGATCGCCGACCGACTTAAGTGTGGAGCTGCCGCAAAGGGGAGCAGCGTCAATGATTTTGTATCGAGCGCATCTATGTGACGATCGGCTGTCGGAGCCGCGCCGAGACGAGCCTGTTCGCGATCCTGCTGGGCCTGGTCGGCAAGCTGCGGGCCAAACAAAGATAGGCCGACCGCCCCATCAACAGCAACGTCAGCCGTACATGATCTACTGCCCGCGGCCACTCCAGGCACACCAGTAACGCTAGATCAGGAGGGCTTCATGTTGTTGCCTTTTACTGTCGGACTGATCCAAATGAAGAAAAGGGGGGCATGGTGGCGGTGAACCTGGGCGTTCCTTGGTGTTTTGTGGCGGTGCGTTGAATTCTCGCGGCCGGGACCGCCGCGGTGGCTTTGGTCGGATTCGCAGGTGTCCCGGCCGCGTCAGCGGCGTCTTCAGGAAGGACGTATCAGGTGGTCGAGTACCACGGCTACGAGATCCAGGTTCCGGTGTCTTGGCCGGTCTATAACCTGGCGGCCGACCCGGCTCGGTGCGTGCTGTTCAACCAGCACGCCGTCTACCTCGGCACGCCAGGGGCCGATCAGCGGTGCCCGGTACGCGCGTTCGGGCGGACCGGGGCGGTGCTGGTGCAGCCGGAGCAGACGTCGGTGTCGCCAGGCACGTTGAAGCTCGGGGCTGACACGGCGTCGTTTTCGGGCGCGCTGCCCGCGAATGACACGACGAGCCACGTGGTGCAGGTCGCGGCACCAGGACCTGGTGTGCTGGTCACGGCGACCTACGGGTCTGACGAAGCGCAGATCCGCTCGATCCTGGCGGGCGCGCGGATGACCGCGAAGTCCTCCACCGCGGCCTCTAGCAATCCGGCCAGCAAGGCGTCTGCGATGCCGGTGACGGGGCGGGCAGCGGCGGGGAGTAGTTCATCGTCCGGCGGAACGATGCCGGAGTTGTCGCTGCAGCAGGGGCAGGGGCTCGGGGTCGACGCGTGCACCGTGCCGTCGGCCGCGACGATGACCGACTGGCTGGCCTCGCCGTACCGGGTGATCGGCACCTACCTGGGCGGCGTGAACTGGGCGTGCAGCTATGGGAACTTCAGCAGCACATGGGCCAGCGAGGTCGCGGCCGAGGGCTGGCGATACATCCCGATCTGGGTTGGGCCGCAGGCGCCGTGCACGACGATCGAAGGCGCGACCGTGATCGACACGTCCAACGCGGCGGCCCAGGGCGAGGCCGAGGCGGCGAGCGCCGCGGCGGCGGCCCAGGGCTTTGGCTACGGCAAGGGGACGCCGATCTACTTCGACATGGAGGGCTACGACAGCTCGGATACCTCGTGCGCCCAGGCGGTCATGACGTTCCTCGGCGGCTGGACCGCAGGGCTGCACGCGGCCGGGTACCTGTCCGGGGTCTACTCGAGCGCGGCGTCGGGCATCGCAGACCTCGCGGCGGAGTACACCAACCCGGACTACCAGCGCCCGGACGACGTGTGGGTGGCTGATTGGAACGGTGACCCAGTGCTGAGCGACCCCTACCTGCCG
>JBEKRJ010000839.1:0-2792 GCA_049518835.1 Solirubrobacteraceae bacterium | reverse complement strand
ACTTGCTGCTGCTGGGGATCGGGCCCGACGGCCACACCGCGTCGCTGTTCCCCGACCAGCCGGCGCTGTCCGAGCGCAAGCGGCTGGTCGTAGGCGTCGAGCAAGCCGGCCTGGAGCCGTTCGTGCCGCGCGTGACGCTCACGCTCACCGCGCTCGCCTCAGCCAAGCACGTGGTGATCCTCGTGTCGGGGGCGTCGAAGGCCGACGCGGTCGAGCGCGCGTTCGGGCCCGAGGCCAAGCCCGATCCACATGTGCCCTCGTCGCTGCTGGCCGGGCTCGCGAGCGAGATCACGGTCCTGCTGGACGCGCCTGCGGCGGCGAAGCTATGAGCTCGGTGATCGGCGTCGACCTCGGCGGCACCAAGGTTGCGCTGGCGACGCTGCACGACCGCGTGCTGGGGGAGTCGATGACCGAGCCGACCGAGCTGGCCAGCGGAACCACGCTGATCGACCAGCTCGTCGAGCTGGTCGGCCGCGCCCGCGACGACAGCCTGCAGGCCGTCGGGATCGGAGTGCCGTCGGTCGTCGAGTTCGAGACCGGACGGGTCGTCTCGTCGGTCAACATTCCGCTCGTCGACGTGCCGCTGCGCCAGACGCTGTCGGCGCGCCTCGGCGTGCCGGTGTTCGTCGACAACGATGCGACGGTTGCTGCGCTCGCCGAGGCGCACGACGAGCAGCTCAACCTGGTGGCCAAGCATTTGGTGATGCTGACGATCGGGACCGGCGTCGGGGGCGGGTTCGTGCTCGGCGGGCGCATCTACCGCGGCGCCACGGGTGGTGCCGGCGAGATCGGACACACGATCATCGGCCTCAACGTCGCCACGGCGCTGCCAGCGGGCGGGCGCTTCCCGCAGCCACCGTCGCTCGAGTACCTCGCCTCCGGGCAGGCGCTGGACCGCCTCGCGGCCCAGGCGGCGGGTCAGGACCCGCAGTCGCCGCTCGGCCGCCTGCTGGCCGAGGGTCGCCCCGTGCTAGGCGCGGACGCGGTCGAGGCCACGCTCGCCGGCGACCCTGTAGCGGCGCGGATGGTCGAGATTTGGGCCGAGCGGATCGGGATCGGGATCGCGAACGCGATCAACACGTTCGAGCCCCAGGAGGTCGTGATCGGCGGTGGCGCCGCCCGCGCCGGCGATCTGCTGCTCGAGCCGGCCAAGCGGATCGCGTCGGGGTACGTTCTCCCGGGCCTGCGCAACCGCACGACGATCCGACTGGCGCGGTGGGGCGTGCGCGCCGGCGTGCTGGGGGCGGCCCTGCTCGCCGTGCACGAGCTCGAGGATTCTGCCCGATGACCGTGGCGGTGTCGTCGCGACGGACGACGCTGGCCGGGGCGGGCTGGTCGCGACGGATGACGGGGGCGGGCTGGTCGCTGCCGCGAGCGGGGGCGGGTTGGTCGCGACCTGAGCCTGGACGAGAAACTCGACGTATAGGCGTGTTTCCCGTCCAGGCTGCGCGATGCCGCTCTCGGAGCCGGGCGAGATGATCGTCGCATGCGGCTTTGACCACGCTGGGTTCCCGCTGCGGACACGGCTGCTGGCCCTGGTTCAAGCCGCCGGCCACGAGGTGCTCGACCTCGGCACCGACACGCCGGAGCCGGTCGACTACCCCGACAAGGCGCTGGCGGTCGGGCGCGCCGTCGCCGGGGGCGAGGCCAACCGAGGGATCATCGTGTGTGGCTCGGGCGCCGGCGTGTCAGTCGCGGCGTGCAAGATCCGAGGGGTCCGCGCGGCTACGATCCACGACACCTACACCGCACACCAGGCGGTCGAGCACGACGACGTCAACGTGCTGTGCCTCGGAGGGCGGGTGATCGGATCCGAGGTAGCAGCGGAGATCGTGACAGCATTCCTGGCCGCCTCGGTCAGCATCGAGGACCGTCACGTCCGGCGACGGGCGAGGGTGCAGGAAATCGAGCGTTCCGGCGGTGCCGACGAAGGGAGTCTGTTATGACCATGCGCGTGATCGAGTGCAACATCTGCGGCGAACCGCTCGCCGCCGCGACCGACGACGAGCTGCTCGCGCGGCTGCACGGCCACACCGAGGCCGAGCACGATGCCGCCGACTACGACGAGCAGTCAGCGCGCGAGACGATTCAGCGCGAGGCGTACGACGCAAGCGACAGCTGACGGCATCAGACGGTCGTGGAGATCGTCGTCATCCGCCACGGCGAGACCGAATGGAGCCTGGCGGGCCGGCACACCAGCCACACCGACCTACCACTGACCGAGGCAGGTCGCCGGCGCGCGAGCAGCCTCGCAGGGGAGCTGTCGCCGTGGTCGTTCTCGCTCGTGCTGACGAGCCCGCTCCGGCGGGCGATCGAGACCTGCGAGCTCGCCGGGCTCGGTGCGGATGCGGAGATCTGCGAGGACCTGCGCGAATGGGACTACGGCGACTTTGAGGGTCAGACCACCGCGCAGATCCGCGAGCACGCTCCTGATTGGGAGCTCTGGCGCGACGGCTGTCCCGGCGGCGAGCGTCCCGACCACGTCGCAGCGCGTGCCGACCGCGCGCTTGAGCGCTTGAGCAGCGCCGGCGGCGACGCGATCGCGTTCGCCCACGGCCACATCCTGCGGGTCCTCGCCGCCCGCTGGATCGGGATGGAGCCGGCCGCCGGCGCTTGCTTCGCGCTAAACGCCGGCGCGGTCAGCGCGCTCGGGTTCGAGCACGACAACCACGTGCTCGATCGCTGGAACTCGTGACGGCCTCCGGCGCGCCGGGCGAAGGCCGCTGCCGCCGGGTCGTCTGCGAAGTCTGCGAGTCAAGTGCGGCTGGAGGGACTCGAACCCCCAAGGGCTT
>JBEKRJ010000838.1:0-2795 GCA_049518835.1 Solirubrobacteraceae bacterium | reverse complement strand
AGATCTTCGCCTTGGTCAGTGTCGAGATGCGGCCGGAAAGTCCAGGCACATGTCCTCCTAGAGATGGTTGTCGCCGCCGAGCCCGTCACTCCCGAGCCGCCCGCCTCGACGCGACATCCGAGCGCGAGTCGCGGGATAGCGAGCCGAGCGCCGGAAATGCGGTTCGAGCTAAGCCTACTCCGACCCACCAGCCGTGCCTTTCTCTACACGAGCGCGAGCCCCACACCCTTCAGCCGCAGCAGAAACGGTCATCGCTGACGCCGAGCCGCATCTCAAACACCCCGCGTCAGCGGGACGCGCTGCTCCGCCTTCGGCGAGAACACCCCATCGCGTGAACCGCCATCGGTCACCATGTGTCAACGAACCGGTGGCCGGCCGTACAAGCGGCCCCGCGTGCCGGCGCCGCGAGGGTGCTTGGGATCAGCAGCGTCTCGGCTGGGTCGACCACGTCGTCGAGCTCGAAAAGCTGGTCCGCGTTGACGGCTTTGGCGCGGTCCTGTGCTGCCGCGGCGACATCGCGGACGCGCTGCTCGCCCCCGCGCTCGTCCGCGATCGCCTCAAGCTCCTACGCGCAATGACGCCGTGGCGACCAACAGCCGCGAGGTGTGGCGTACCGGGCCGGTCTGCTCGGCTCTCGGGCCGACCATCGTGCCGGACGTGTCGACCAACAACACGATCGGGATCTCGAACGCGTCGCAGAGACGCAGGAATCGGGCCGCCTTGTCCGCGCGTCGCTCGTGAATCGCGCCGGCCAGTGCTTCGTGTTATTGGCGATAACGCCGACCGCACAGCCCTCGATGCGGGCAAACCCCGCTAGCGAGCTCCGACGCGAAACGCGTGCGCAGGACGGTCACAGAGCCCTCGGTCGGTCAAGCCCTCGGCGATCGGGGTCACGTCGTAAGCGCGGCGGTCACGCACGGTCAGAAGGTCTCGCAGCGCCGTCTGGTCGGACACTGCCCACCCCCGCGACCTTTCCCCTTTTCACAGACCAGAGGAGCTCGACGATGGCGGCAACGCTGAAGCTCACGCACAAAGCGATCGGAGTGGAGGTCCGCCGTGGCACGTATGACGTCGTGCTCGACGGGGAGCGTGTCGGGTCGCTCGAAATGAACGACACGTTCGAGACGCCAGTCGAACCTGGACGTCACACCCTGCAAGTCCGCAACGGCCGAAACTCCAGCCAAACCAAGACCTTCGACGCCGCCGACGGCGAAATCGCCAGCTTTCGATGCACCGGAAACAGCATCTTGCCGATCTTCTCGTGTCCTTCGTCGTTCCCAGCCTGGCACTCTCGCTCGTTCGCGAGTAGCCAACGGCGCGAGGTCACCGCCCTCTGCTCGTTAGCGCCGTCCTCGGTACGGCAGGGAGGCGACGGGTTGCTCCAGGCGCGTGGAGGTGGTATGACGTCGCCTCATCGACGGGTGCCCGAGCGGTTCGTGCTGCTCGATGGCTGGCTAACTTCCGGCGCGAAGCAGCCACCCCACGGGGTCCAAAACGGGGACACGCCTGCCGCTTGCGGACCCGATGGGGTCGTGTCATCTCGGTGCCGTGACGTGACCGCTCCGCGCGTTCGGGGGAAGTGCCAGGAGCGGGCCCGTGATGCGCCGACCGCGGGCCCGCTGACGGGTTCGATTACGGCCGGAAGCCGGCGCTGGCTGGGATCACTCGGAACGAATCACCGGCGGCCGGCGGTGATGGACGGTGTCGACGATCTCTCCCGTGTCGATTCCCTGGAGGCAGATCGATGTGATCCCGAGGACGGCGTGCCGTGCATCCGCGGCCTGCGGATCCCCGTCGCTACGGTCGTCGGGATGATCGCCGACGAGATCCTGAACGCCTACCCGGACCTCGAGCTCGGCGACGTGCAGGAAGCTCTTCCACTACGCGGCCGAGGCCGTCCGTGAGCGCGAGCTACCGCTGGCCGGGTGAGGTTCCTGATCGACCAGGCGCTCTCGTCGGCGGTCGCGATCGAGCTGGACCGAGCCGGTCACGACGCCCTCCACGTCCGCGAGCTCGGGATTCAGGCTGCCTCAGATGAGGAGATCTTCGACCGCGCCGCCGAGGATGACCGCGTCGTCGTCTCGGCCGACACCGACCTCGGCACGCTCCTCGCGATCCGCAAGCAGACCTCGCCGTCGGTGATCCTGTTCCGACGCGCAGCCGACACCGACCGGCCGACCAACGGTGCGGACCCACTTGTCTGACCGCTCACTCACCGGTCGCGCGTGCTTGATTGTGGTCCAGGCGTTCCCGATTGGATAGGTCTGGGGCGGCAGGCAGGCTCAGGTCCTCGTGAGGATCGTCACCGAATAGGGTTTCGAGGGTTGAGCGCACGTCGGCCCAGCGGTCGGCGCCGACCTGCGCGGCGTAGGCGCGCTCGAGCGCGAGCATCCGCTCGCGAGCGATAGCAACGCCGGCGCGTCCGCGTTCGGTGTATCTGACGATCACGCCGCGCCCGTCGTCGGGGTCTGGGTCGCGGCGTACGAGATCGAGCCGCTCGAGCTCGTCTACGAGCTTGGTGATTGCTTGGCGCGTGACGCCGGCTTGTGCGGCGAGGTCGCTGGGGCGAGAACCGTCGTCGCCGATGTTGCGCAAGAGCGCGGAGTGCGAGGGCGCGACATCGCCAAAGCCGTTCTGTGCGAGATCGGCGCGGACGGCGGCCTCGATCGCGTTGCGGGCGTCGCGGAAAAGGATCTGGATGCTCTTCGGCATGTCCCCACGATTGTAGTTCACCTCGCTTGACAAACACGGCGCGTCGTGAGAAGGTTCTCTGAACTGGTCAACCAAGGTGAACG
>JBEKRJ010000837.1:0-2798 GCA_049518835.1 Solirubrobacteraceae bacterium | reverse complement strand
GGGAGATCGCGTGCGGGAGAAGCTCGCCCGTCGCCGACCACATGGAGGTTGTGACCGCCGGTCGCCCGTTCGCCCACCTGGGGGTTTGGTGGAAGCTCGCGTAGGTTCCGCCCGGCGCCACCGACCGGAGGAACTCCGCGATCGCATCCGCTCCGATCACAGCGGGCTGCGGCGGCATGCGCAACACCGCATCCTCTTGCAGGATCGCAACGAGCCCGTCGACGTCGTCGTTCGCGAACGCCTGCACGTATCGGTGAAGCAACACACGCTCGTCCTCGGCGGCGGGCGCCGGACCAGCTGTGGGGAGACTCTCGTCGATCGCTGCTCGCGCCCTCTGAAGTGCGCTGTTGATCGCTGCGACGCTTGTCTCGAGTAGGTCTGCCACTTCGGGCGAGGTCCAGCCCAGCACATCGCGCAAGATCAGGACCGCGCGCTGCCGACCCGGGAGCTCTTGGATCGCCCTCAGCAGCCCGAGCTCCAATCCCTCGCGGAGCGCGTAGCGAGCGACCGGGTCGTACGTCGGGGCGTCCGACTCGACGAGCGGGGAGTCGGGGTAGGGCTCAACCGGCTGCGGACGGCGTGGTCGCCGCCCGATCTCGTCGAGCGAGGCGTTCGTCGCGATCCGGTAGAGCCAGCTCGAAAGCGGCGCGCGCGGCTCGTAGCTCCCCAGGTTGCGCCATGCGCGCAGAAGAGTCTCCTGAACGATGTCTTCGGCGTCGTGAGGAGAGCCGAGCATCCGGTAGCTGTGGATCGTGAGCGCCCGGCGGTAGGGCTCGACAAGCTGACCGAAGGCCTGCTGGTCGCCCGATTGCGCGGCCTTCAGGAGGGTGCTCTGTTCCCCGGCTGGTGGTTGTGCTGCGCTATTCGTCATGGTCTCTCGACTGGTCAAACGGTCGCGGGCCCCGAAACTCATCGGTCCGGTCGGGATCTTCAAGACAAACGTCGGTGGCGAGCCTATAGAGCCAGATCCGCGCCGACGCGGCCGGCTGGACACGGCCAAGGTCGCGCCATCCGCGCAGCAGCGTCTCGTGCACCGCATCGTTGGCTCGATGGGGGCAGCCGAGCATCAGCCGGCAGTACAGCTCGAGCCCTCGTCGGTGGTGCTCGATGAGTCGCCCGAAGGCGCGCTCGTCACCGAGCCGCGCCGCGGCGAACAAGCCGCGGTCCTCATCGATCCGAACGGGGTCTCGGTTGATCGTCATACCCAGTCAAACGACTGTCGCAGCCTGAACTAATCGCGATCGCTTCCGGAACGCTGGGCCGGTGACTCGTTGCAAGCCGCTCCTGCTCTGCGGATCCTCGGCGGGGCTCGCGGATTGCGCGTCACCGATGAGTCTCGGCGTTCCCGGTCGTTTGATCGTGGGAAGGGCCATTGACCGGCAACCGATTCATGACTGGAGAACGAATGACCACGACATCCCCCCATATCAATCGCTGGCGCGCGTTCGCGCTGCTCGCGGTGGCGTACTTCATGACGATCGTCGACCTGACGATCGTGAACGTCTCGCTGCCGACGATCGGTCGCGCGCTTCACTTCTCAGAGACCAACCTGCAATGGGTCGCGACCGCGTACGCGCTCACCTTCGGTGGCTTTCTGCTGCTTGGCGGGCGCGCGGCCGACCTGCTTGGCCGACGCCGAATGCTGACGGTCGGCTTGGCGCTGTTCACCGCAGCCTCGCTTGCGTGCGGGTTGGCGAGCAGCGACCTGTTCCTGATCGCAAGCCGGGCGGCGCAGGGGATCGGCGCGGCGATCATGCTGCCCGCCGCCCTCTCGATCGTGATGAACATGTTCGAGGAGGGCGCCGAGCGCAACAAGGCGCTCGGGATCTGGGGTGGGCTCGGCGCCGCCGGCGCGACCGTCGGGATGATCGCCGGCGGGCTCCTTACCCGCTACGCGGGGTGGCAGTACATCTTCTACCTGAACGTCCCGATCGGGATTACGGCGCTGCTACTGGCGCCGCGGATAGTGCCGGAGAGCCGGCTCGCCAGCGTCCGTCGGCGCTTTGACCTCGCAGGCGGGCTCGCCGGCACCGGCGGGCTCGTGCTGCTGGTCGACGCGATCTCGCAGGCTCCGCAGTACGGCTGGGGCGCTACGAGAACGATCGCGCTGCTTGCGGCGTCCGTGGCCCTGCTGGTTGCGTTCGTCGTGATCGAGAGCCGGGCGAAGGATCCCGTCCTACCGCTTTCGATCTTCCGGCTGCAAACGCTGTCAGGCGCGAACGTGGCGGGGCTGCTGTTGGGCGGCAGCTTCTTCGCGTTCATCTTCGTCGGCACCCTGTACATGCAGGATGTGCTGCACTACAGCGCGCTTCAGACCGGGGTGGCGTGGCTGGCCGCATCGCTGACGTCGGTCGCGCTCGCCGGCCTCTCGCAGGCGCTGGTCACCCGTGGCGGCGCGAAGGTCGTAATGGCCGTCGGGATGACACTGATCGGCGCGGGAGTTCTATGGGCGACGCAGGTCCCGGTGCATGGCCATTTCGTCGGGAACCTGCTCGGACCGTTCATGGTCGCCGGCGCGGGCACCGCGTTCGCGTTCATCCCGATCTCGATCGCCGCTCTGGCGGGTGTCGAGGAGCACCGGGCCGGTCTGGCGTCAGGCCTTCTGAACACCAGCCAGCAGCTCGGGGGGGCGATCGGGATCGCGATCGCCTCGAGCGTGGCCGCGAGCCACACCCAGACGCTGCTTCATGCCGGCCAGGCGGTGCCAGCGTCGCTCACCGGCGGTTTCCAGCAGGCGTTCTGGGTGCTCGGCGCCATCGGGCTGCTCGCCGTCCCGGCGATCTTCGCGCTGGTGCGGC
>JBEKRJ010000836.1:0-2801 GCA_049518835.1 Solirubrobacteraceae bacterium | reverse complement strand
CTGAGTCACGACCTCCCTGCTGGCCGGGCTTTGGGGATTCGCGGTTGTCATCAACGAGAGGCTCCGCGGCAACTAGACGGATGAGTTCCAGAAGTCGGTGGCATGCGGGCCGCCGCTCCTCAATCACGCTTTCCGAGTGAAGCGACGGGTGATCTAGCGGCGGCGACTAACCCTGCTTAGTCGCCGTCGCGCGGCCCTGCGGCGGCGACTAATACGCTTCTGACGGAGCTGTATCCGGCTCCGTCCGCGGCTACAAATAAGGTGGCGGCGCAATGTCTGGGAGGGTTGAGCCTGCGGAGGTGGTCGACCGCTATCGGCGATGGTTGGTGTCGGTGCCGTTGGCGGAGCGTTCCAAGCGCGAGTACGCGCGCAACGTCGAGGCGTTCTGTGACTGGTTGGCCGAGGTCGACTACGAGGGGTGGGGCGGCGATCCGCTCGCCGATCCGCTCGCCCGGGACTACGCGGCTCGCGACTTCAAGCGGTGCTTGAAGGTCGAGCGGGAGTTGCGGCCGGCGTCGGTGAACCTGGCTTTGGCGTCGCTGGATTCACTGTATCGGCGTCTGGGGCTGGGCTCGCCGAACGTGCGGCGGGAGGAGCTGCCGCAGGCCGCGCCCCGCGCGCTCAGTGTCGATGAGCAGCGTCGGCTGTTGCGGGCGGCGGAGCGCGTGTCCGCGCGGGACCGGGCGATCAATCGTGCTCTCGATGCTGTTCGCGACCGTCAGGTTGGCGGAGCTGGTCGCGCTGGAGGTCGCTGACGTGCACACGACGGCGCGCAAGCGGAGGTTGATGATCCGTCCGCTCGGGGAACAGCGACGCGTTCCGCGAGGTGCCGCTGGATGCGCTGCTGCGTCACGTGCTGGATGAGTGGCTCGAGGAGCGCAAGCAGCTCGCACCTGAGGACGAGGAGGCGTTGTTCGTGTCGGCGCGCGGCACGCGACTCTCGGCCCCGCGCTACCGACTCGGCGGTCCGCAAGCTCGCGCACGACGCGGGCATCGAGGCCTCGGCGCATGTGCTCAGGCATACGTGCTTGACGGGGATGGTCCGCGGCGGGCATGACCTGGTGGTCGTCGCGGAGCTCGCCGGTCATCGCCGGCTTGAGGCCACGCGCCGGTATAGCTTGCCGCACGAGGCCGACCGCCAGGCGGCGGTCGACTCGCTTGGGGTGGAGTTCTGATGGGCTGGCCGAGCCGGCCCGAGCGCGAGCGGCTTGAGCGCTTCCCGGTGGGGATCGCGCTTGAAGATCGACGTGAGAGCTTCACGCTGAAGGCCGGCGACCGTGATCTGGTGTTCTCCCAGCACGGGCCGGCTCGGCTCGGGGTCGCGGTGGCGTTGTGCGCGCTTGGCTTTATGGGGTTCGTTCCGGACGACCTGGCGTCGATCCCCGAAGATGCGCTGCTGTAGGTGTGCGACCAGCTCGAGCCCGAGCCGACCGAGCTGCTCGCCTACGGTGTGCGGGCGCAGACCCGCTCGGACGATCTCGGCGCGATCAGAGCCCACCTCGGGTTTCGGATCGCGCACACACAGGACCTGGAGGAGCTGGGGCGGGGTAGGCAGGATAGATCGGGTCGCTCTGCATCATGTGGCATGACCTCACCAGCCGCGGTGCAGGCGGGTCGCGGCCGCGTCATCGGCGAGCTCGCGCATCAGCGGACGCAGCTCGCGATCGCGGTCAGGGCAAGCAGCACGGGGTTAGTCAACCACGCCCCGACCGAGCAGCGGTACCGTTCAGCACGTGAGCCATACGCTTACGCTGACTGCCGTCTTCACGCCCGACGAGGACGGCTGGACGATGGCTCAGCTCGCCGAATGGCCGGCCGTCGTCAGCTGTGGGCGCACGGTGGAAGAGGCGCGCGAGATGCTGCTCGACGCTGCCCGCGAGATGATCTTCTCCTACCGAGAAGAGGGCCGTGAACCACCGATCGGCGGCGGACACGTCGAGCGCGTCACGATCGACCTCGCCGCCGGTTGAAACGCCGCGAGCTGGAGCGCCACTTGGCCGAGCACGGCTGCGAGGTCGTGCGCGAAGGTTCCCGACACACGATCTGGCGCCATCCGCCGGCCGATCTGCGCGCCCCGGTCCCCCGGCACCGCGAGATCCCAGCCGGTACCGCCCGCGCGATCTGCCGCCAACTCGCGGTTCCAACGCCACCCGCCTCCCGCTGAGCAACAACCGCCTCGGCAACGATCCACAGGGAGCAGCCAGCAGAAACCCCTCGCCCGGTGCTCCGGGCTACCGGTCGGTGCGGCCGATCTTGACGGGACCGTCGTCGCCAACCTTGGCGCTCAGCCGCCCGCCCGCTGGTTGAGCAACACGGCCGCGCTGTCCTTGGCTCCGGCACCTCGACCGCCGCGCGGCCGGCGCCGCACCGTGGCGCGTTCTCTGAAGCACATTTCGGGGTCTGCGATCACCAAGCCAGCCAAGACCGGGAGCTTACTTCAGAGAAGTAGCTTACTTCGGAGAACGGGTCTTACTGAAGTAGCCCTCTACGGCTCACAGGGCGGGAGGGTCCCGGCGCAGTGCGTCGCCCGGAACTGTCGCCGTGGCGCGAAGGGCGGAGCTCGATCCCGCGTGACCTTGACCAGCGGGTGGCGCTTGGCTCATGCCAAGCATGGTAATTATCGAGGTGGACGCTCACATATCACATGTTGGTGTAAACGTTTGCTATCTCTGGTTATCTCGGTTGGACCGCGCCGATTGCTATCACATCACAAATGCACTGTTCGCGGCATCGAAGTTCCCGTTTATCGAGCGGTTGACCGTCGTCAGGGCACCGCTCCGTTTGAGTTGAGCGACGCGTTC
>JBEKRJ010000835.1:0-2802 GCA_049518835.1 Solirubrobacteraceae bacterium | reverse complement strand
GACGGAATCCGGACGGTCTTGCCGATCCGGATGGCCTTGATCTCGCCGCGCTCGATCTTCTTGTAGACGGCCGACTCGCTGAGGTTGAAGCGCTCGGCATAGTCGCGGACGCGCAGATAGTGATCGTCAACTCGGGCCATGGTCATAGGCTACT
The DNA here is from genome assembly GCA_049518835.1 of Solirubrobacteraceae bacterium. Classification (GTDB taxonomy): domain Bacteria; phylum Actinomycetota; class Thermoleophilia; order Solirubrobacterales; family Solirubrobacteraceae; genus Palsa-465. The sequence goes on along the minus strand of JBEKRJ010000835.1, from coordinate 2,648 downwards.
ACAGAAGATACAAGGATTCCACGAAATAGAGGATATCCAGAATATCGACAGCTGACTCGGCGGGCTTGAGTCCGAGCGATCGCGCAGAATGCCGGCCTTGTCCGACGATCGCGTGGGGTTCGTCGCCGAGCGCTTCGAGCAGCTCCGTGACCTCCTTTTCGAGTCCGGCTACGCCCTCGATCCGGGTCCCCGCGATCCGAACGAATGGCACGAGCTCCATTACGAGGAACCGCCAACCGGCGTGGTTCGGCTGAAAGGCGTCCGGCTGCGCGATCTCGAGGACGACGACTCCGATTTCGATCCCGAGATCACGTTCAGCATCGAGGAGTTGTGGTCTGCGGACTACGTCGACGGTGCCCAATCGGAGCGTGGCTATTACCTGGTCGAGCACAGCTATCACGCCCATTACCACGGCATCGACCAGCGCTGGGATTTCGATCCGGCGCGGCATCCCGAAGCGCCCCACCATCGGCATCCGCCAGGCCGCGGTTCGGAGCGTCGAGCTCTTGACGGCCCGATCAGCCCAGCAGACGCTTTGCAGGAATTCGCAAAGTGGATCGAGAAGCGGGATCAGGGATCCCGCGAGCATGATCGGGACTCGTGAACCCGCAGGGCACTGCGGCCGGACGCTAGGAATCGTCGAGCTGCTCGCGCAGCACGGCGAGCTCGCTCCGCATTGCCTCGATCATCGCCTCATCGACACGAGGATGAACGTTCGGTGACGGTCCGGCGCTCTTGGCTGCGGCGATCGCCCGATCGAATTGCGCCGCTTCCTCGAGCGTGCGCTTCGAGGGCCGCATCGACAGCTGTCCGCGCACATGATCAGGCGTCATGCAACACAATGTAAGCGACGCCACCGCTCGCCGCCATTGCTTGATCCAACCTCTTCCTCCAGAAGGAAAAGGCTGAGCCTCACAGACTCAGAAGCCGGGGAACACCAGGGGAACACGGCCCCGCCAAACGCCCGCAATTTGGGGACATTTGCGCCAAATGAGCCGAACACAAAGTTCCTGCTAATCGCAACTTTTCGGCACGGGCATGGTTCCATGGTAAGGAAGGGGTCGACGGTTCGAGTCCGTCAGAGGGCAATAATGCGGCAGTCGCGTAGCCGAACAGTCCCAGCGCCTCGAGACCGGCGAACACGGCGACCGTCGCGCGCCCTCCGAGCCGGTCTGGGATCGCCGCGCCCGCGGTTCGCGTCACTACGATCGTGGCGGCGAACACAGGTACGATCGCTGCCGCGAGCCCGGTCGTGTTCGCGCGGGCGACGGCGGCGCCGAACGAGAGGACTGACACATAGCCGACGTTGACGAGCAGCAGCCCGACGCCTGCGGGCGCGGTCGCTCGCAGCAGCGCCGCTGTCGATGTGTGTCCGGCCCGGCGCTCGGTGTGGCGCCCGCCTGCGTCAGTGCCCGTCGACGTCGCCGAACTGCGGACGGCGCTTGCGGCGAGCGCGCCAAGCACTGGAAGCCCGGCGGCCAGCCAGAGCACGGTGCGGCTCGCGGACGCGCCGCCGAGCACCTCCGCGAGTAGCGGCCCGAGCGCGAGGCCCGCGTAGTTGGCCAGGCCAATGTGCCCGAGCGCGCGGCCGCGCCGCTCGGGGCCGGCGAGCCGTAGCAGCCACGGTGCGGTCGACGCCATCATCACGCCCTCGCCCGCGCCAACTGTGAGCCGGCTGGCCAGCAGCAGGCCCAAGCTTGCCGAGAGGGCGGACCGGGACCGCGCCAGCCGCCATCACGCCCGCCCCGGCGACCAGCGGACGAACGGCCCCAGATAGTCCGCGACGCGCCCGCCGAGCGGCCGCGCGAGCAGCCCGGTCAGGGCCGGCGCGCCGACGGCCAGCCCGACAGCCGCCGGTCCGCCGCCGAGCCGCTGGGGCACGTAGCGCGGGAGCATGCCGAGGACGGCGCCGAGCGCGGCATAGCAGACGACGGCGGAGGCGAGCGCGGCGATGTACAGCCGCTGTGAGCTCCGATCTGGTGCTCGTCGCATGCTCGTAGGCTTCCCCGGGAACGGTTCGATCGGTGACGAAACGTGCGTGCGTCACGATGCAGCTCGAGATGCCTCCCGATCCCGGTGGCGATGCCGACCTCGCTGCGCTCGGCGCGGTGCTGTCCGAGCCGGCGCGGGCGCGGATCCTGCTTGCGCTCGGTGATGGCCGGGCGCTGCCAGCGGGCGTGCTCGCAGCGGAAGCCGGGACAGCGCCGTCGACGGCGAGCGCCCACCTCAGCCGGCTGCTCGACCCCGGACTACTGTCGGTCCGCCAGCAGGGCCGTCACCGCTACTACGAGCTGGCCGGGCCGGAGATCGGGGAGCTGATCGAAACCCTCGCGCGACTGGCGCCGGCCGCCCCGGTGCGCTCGCTACGGGAGGGGACGCGCGCGAACCTGGTCCGGCGCGCACGCACCTGCTACGACCACCTCGCCGGCCGCCTTGGGGTGGCCGTGTTCAGGTCGCTGATCGACCGGGGCCTGGCGGTCGGCGGCGACGGCACCCACCATCCCGATCGCGCCCGCGCGGACCGCCTCTCGGCCCGCGGCCACGACGTCGACTACCGGCTGACCAGCGCCGGACAGGACCGCCTCACACAACTCGGGGTGCCCCTGCCCGACACGGCAACCCCGGAGATCCCGCTGCGATACTGCGTC
>JBEKRJ010000834.1:0-2813 GCA_049518835.1 Solirubrobacteraceae bacterium | reverse complement strand
CTGGCGCCCTCCGTCGCTGCGCGGCCAATGGCCAGCTCGTGAGCAGGACATCACCCTGCCGCTGTGGCACGAGCCGGCGGCCGCCGGTGCAGGACGTGAGCGAGGGGGGCTACCCGAGATCGATCGCGAGCTCCTCGTCGTCGTCGTCGTCGTCGAACGCACGCCAGTCGAGAAGGTTCGCGACCGTCACGGCGATTACGTTCGCGATCGCGTCGGTCGCGGCGGCGATGATGATGATCGGCCCGAGGCTCGCGGGGCCGTGGTTGATCAGCGCGTTGGTGATCCGGCCGAGACTCTCGGCCGCGTCGTCGTAGCGATGCGGCGCCGTGTCGAAGCTGAGCGCGTCCAGATCATGGCTGATCGCTTTGCTCAGCAGCAGTCCCAGACCCTCACGGCTGCCGGCCCGTGGTTGGCCGATCGCGTAGGCGAGCGCGCGCGCGAACGCGATCAGGCTCGACGCGGCGTCCGCGGCGTGCCGCGCGAGCTGCGTGTCGAGCAGCACCTCGACGCTCGGCATTCTCGTCGGGCAGCTGCTGTGTGTGAGCGTGACGCTCGCAGGCCACGAGGTCGCCGCCAGCAAGCGCAGCGCTCCCGCCAAGGCTCTCCATGTCAAACGGGCCGCACGAGCGCTCCCGCTCGACGGGGCCGTGCTCAACACGCAACCACGCCGCCTCGAGCAGCTCCGAGATCAGTCGCTCGCGCGTGACTCGCCTTCCGTGCGCCGCCAAGCGGTCCGGTCTCACGCGGCGAGTCGTCGCCGGGCCTTCTGCACCGACGGCAGCGCGGTCTTGGCCTTCGCGAGCGGCCGAGCGCGCAGATCCACGCTCGCGGGCTTGGCGGCGACCGTGATCTGCTCGCCGGTCGCGGGGTTGCGGCCTGGGCGCTTCTTCTGCGCGGGTTTGACGCGCACGGTCAGCTGCACAAGCCCGCCGATGCGGACCTTCTGAGCGTTTGCGAGCTCGTCGAGCACGACGCCTTCCAGCGCATCGAGGACGCGCTTGGCGTCGGCCTTGGTGAACTCGGCGCGGTCGGCGACGGCGGCGAGCAGCTGCGTCTGGGTCAGCGCCATCGCGAGCGCTGCGTGAGTCGAGAGTCGATGATCATCGGCCGTATTGAACCGTTGCTAGCGGACAGCCGGGCTGGTCATCGTGGCGGTTATCGAGCGTGTCGGTGATGCGCGCACGTGGATCTTGGTCCGCGCCCGGGCTCGCCGATGTCGGGGCGGATAGGATTTCCCGGTTGTTGACCGACGGCGTGCCTGTCCGGAGCATGAAGCACCTGTTCGAGCTTGCGTTGCAACTCGAGGCGCCGTGGCGCGTGGTGAGCAGCGAGATCGACTTCGAACGCCAACGAGTCGATCTGCGCCTGGGCTTCCGGGCCGGCTCGCGATTCCCATGCCCGCACTGCGGGCGCACCTGCCAGGCAGTCGAGTTCACCGAGGGCACCTGGCGCCAGCCGGACATGATCGGGTTCGAGGCGTTCGTCACGGCGCGGCTACCGTCAGTCCGTTGTCCCGATCACGGAGACATGGCACTGACGCCGTCCTGGGCGAGCGACCACGTCTCGCTTCGGGCCGTGATCCGCGACGGAAACACAGACCAGCTCGGCGACACGTCCGCTCACCCCAGCTCGCGTCCCGCCCGTCCACCCGGGAGCCCCGGGACGAGCTAGCCGGCGAGCTCGTCACTAATCGGTCGACGTCCGCTTTTTACGCGCGATCACCGGGATGCCGGCGACTGACATCCCGGAGTCGACCTGACGACGAGCCCTCGGTCTTGGCTGACACGAAGCCCGCCGATGCCGCCACCGGGCGACGCCAGGAGACAGGTGTCTCGCTCATCCGACGCGCCGGCCGGGGCCGAGGGCGTCGAGGGCGCGCCGCCGACCAACAGCTCCTCGAGGCCTGCGCGACACGTCGCCGCCGCCAGGTATCGCCGGCGTCGAGCTCGGCGGTCCGATCGCCCCACGGTTGGTTCGACGGCGACCGGGGGAGCGAGGGCCGGGGCACGGCTAGTCGTGCGACGGGATCCTGACGCGACGTGTCGCGCAGGTACCTGTAGGTGCGCGTAGGCGGCCGACGTGTCGCGCGGCGCCGGGCGCGAACCGCGCTGATGACACGCGGGCCGGGAGCCGCGCGCCGGGCGGCGTGGTGTGGGGTTGGCCGCGCAGTGGCGAGCTGCTCGTGGCGGTGGGGAGTGGTTGAGCGAGTGCGGCGCAATCAGGGGTTGGTGAGCGCCCCACTGGCGGCGCTGTTTCTACGCTGCCCGGCGTCGTCGGCGCGCCTCCTTGGGCAGGGGGGTTCAGTGGCCGAGGCCGAGGTCGCGGTCTTGTGAGCGGTGCTTGTCGAGTCCGAGGGCGGCGCGGGTGTCGATGATCGTCCGGCGGGCGCTGCGGTAGGCGCTGTCGCCGCCGGGGTCGGCGCCGAGCGCTACTTGGGGGTCGGTGATGTGGTGGTTGATGCGGTAGCCGGCGGTCTGCTGCGCGGCTTTGTGCCAGCGGCTGGCGAGCTGGGTGTCGGCGGGCTCGGGGCCGAGTGTTCGTTGCAGCCAGTGCGGCTCGCTGGCGAGCTCCTGGTCGACCGCGTGGTCGTGCAGGTCGACGCGTTCGCGGCTGAGCTGCCGGCGGTGGCGCTCGAGTTGGTCGGCGTTCTGGAGGACGGCGGTGGGGTTCGGGAGACGCTCGCGGCGCTGGTCGTGCTGCGCGCGCAGCTGCGCGATGCTCTGTTGGCGTTGGCGCAGCCGCGCCTGGTGGGCGGGACGGTCGTGGCGGCTGGCGGGCTTGTGGTGGCGGTCGCGCTGATGCTCGTGCTCGAG
>JBEKRJ010000833.1:0-5046 GCA_049518835.1 Solirubrobacteraceae bacterium | reverse complement strand
CCGCACGATGCGCGAGCACGCCGACCAGATCCAGGCCGACCTCGAGCCGCTCAACGAGCAGTCCGGGGCGTTGTTCAAGATCCGTCGCGATCCCCGGCTGACCAAGGTCGGTCGCATCCTGCGCCGATTCTCGCTCGACGAGCTGCCCCAGCTGGCGAACGTCGTGCGCGGCGAGATGTCGCTCGTCGGCCCCCGGCCGCTGCCGATGCGCGACTTCGAGCGGCTCCAGGAGTGGCACAAGAAGCGCTACCTCGTGCTGCCCGGGATCACCGGGCTGTGGCAGGTCTCGGGCCGCTCCGAGCTCGACTTCGACGACCTCGTGCGGCTCGACTTCCTGTACCTCGAGCGCTGGTCGGTGTTCCTCGATCTCGCGATCCTGCTGAAGACGATCCCAGCCGTGATCAGCCGGCGCGGGGCGTTCTGAAGCGGTTCGAGGGGCGGCAGGGGGGTCGATCGCGGTGGCGCCGTCGCGGTCGGAGGCCAGACTCCTGCACACTTTCCCTGCAAAATCGTGCTAGGGTGCGGCGCCAACATATGAAAGCCGAATCGCACCGCCATCCGTGGCCTGCGAACGGGGGACCCACAGCGATCGATCGATCGCCCGGGGCGAATCGCCGAAGCCATTTGGCGTAGCGCGTTGCGCGAGCCCGTCAGCTAACTCCGTAGGCACCCGAGCCGTACGAAGGAGGGTCGTGGACACCTCGCGTGATCTTGCGCGCAGTGACTTGTGGCAGCAGTCGTTGGAGCGCTCGCTCGCACGCCGAGGCAAGCTCCAGCGCGCTTCGACGGAGCTTTACCACCTCCAACCCGAGCGCGATCTCGCCCACGACGAGTTCGTGCGTGAATCGACCGTCTACTGGCAGACCCGCCGGCGAGCCGCCGCCGGGCGCCCGCTCGTGCCCGGGACCGCCGCCGCCGTCGGCGGGATCTCGACCGCGGTGCTGGTGGCGGCGACGACGCTCTCGAGCCTGCTCGGCGGCCGTGGTGCCGGCGCCACCCGCGACCATCACCTGGCCGCCTACGCCGGGATCTCGCGGGCGGCGTCGCGCCCAGCCCGCTCGCCGGCGACGGGGTCGGCTGCGGCGGCGGCGACTGCCGGCGCCGCGTCCGCCGGCGGCTCCGCGGCCGGCGTTGCTCGGGGCGGCTCGGTCGCCGGCGTCGGTGCCCGGGGCGGTGGCTCCGCTGCCGGCCTCGCTGCGCAGGGCGTCGGCGTCGGCGTCGGCGTCGGCGTCGGCGTCGGCGGTCAGGATGGACGGTCGTCGGCGACTGGGGGGTCCGGCGGTGGCGCCCGGACCGCCGGGGTCGCCGGGGTCAAAACCGCGGGCGCCGGAGCCGGGGCCGCTGGGGCTGGCGGCGCGCCGGCGCCCGCGGCACAACCCTCGCAGCCTGCCGTCGGCGTGGTTGCTTCCAACGCGCCGGCGACGGACGTAAACGCGGCCGTCTCGCAGGCCCGCTCCGCCCCGACCGGCGGAGCGGCGATCGGCGGGCCCGTCCGGCTGCAGGCCGGCGTGCTGCATCGGATCGCCCGGCCGGCGGCCGCCGCGGACCACCGTACCCGTGGGGGTGGCGGGGCGGCGGCGCAGGCGCTCGCCGGCGGAGGCGGCAGCGCGGCGCAGGAGCTCGCCGGCGGTGGCGGCAGCGCGGCGCAGGAGCTCGCCGGCGGTTCGCAGGTCATCTCCGCTCGCCCGCACCGCCGTTCAGGCGGCGCCTCGTTTGCTCCCGGGCAACCCGCCCGGCAGCCCGCCGGCGCTCACCACAGCGCCCCCGCTCAGAAGCCGCACACCAGCGCCCACCACGCCGCGTCGGTGCCCGCGCGCGAGGGTGCGCATCACTCGCCCGCATCCCGGCACGCAGCCGGCGCCCACCACACGCCTTCGGCGCCCGCGCCCGAGGGCGCGCATCACGCGGCGCCCGCGCCACGGCACACAGCCGGCGCCCACCACGCGCCTTCGGCGCCCGCACGGCGGCACCCCGCCGGCACGCACCACAGCGAGCCTGCACCGCGAGATCCGGCCGGCACCGCCCATCACAGCGCATCCGCACCCCAGCATGCAGCCGGCGCCCACCACACCGCCACCGTCCCGCAGCACCCACCAGGCACGCGGCACGCGGCCACCGCCCCTCGGCCATCTGCCCACCAACCAGCGGCCGCACACCACACGACCCCTGCGGCAACCGGCTCCAAGCCCCGTCCCAGCACCGCAAGCCACCCGGCCTCTCGGCCAGCCACCCGGCCTCTCGGCCGACCCAAGCCGCGAGCCACCCGGCCCCTCGGCCGACCCAAGCCGCGCCGCACTCGGCCCCCGCGAGCCGGCCGGCACCGGCACGTCCCGTGCAGCAATCGGCCGGCAGCGGCCATCCGGGCGAGTCGGGGACGCCAAGCCCCCGCAGCTCGGCGCCCACCCCAGCCCCCGCCGGCGGCTACGTGAACCCACTTGCCGGCGCGAGCGTCACCCCAGAGCGAATCGATCAGGGCGTCGACTACGCCGGTTCGGGCCCGCTCGGCGCGATCGGCAATGCCAGGATCACGTACGTGTCGACATCCGCCAGCGGCTGGCCGGGAGCGTTCGTCGAGTATCAGTTGCTCGGCGGGCCCGACGCCGGCCGGTACGTCTATTACGCCGAGGGCGTGAGCCCCGCGTCCGGCGTGTCCGTCGGCCAAACGCTGACGGCGGGCCAGCCGGTCGCGGACATCATCCCGGGCTGGTCATCAGGAATCGAGATCGGCTGGGCCGCCGGCGTCGGCACCGAGACCTCCGCGGCGGCGACCGGCGAATGGAAGCCGGGGATGGACACCGACAGCGTGCCGACGGCGTCGGGTGAGAGCTTCTCGTCGCTGATCGCCTCGCTTGGCGGACCGCCCGGGAAGATCGAAGGCTGACCGACCCGCGATCGATGGTGGCCGGTGGCACATCCTGCAAGGATGCGCCACCAGCCAACCGAACCAAGGACGAGGGCCTTAGTAGCCGCTTCCCCCGGTACCGCCGGACGCCTTCTTGGTGACCACCGTTCCCGACGGGGCCATCACGTACCACAGCCCGCCGGCGCTGTCGATCGCCTGGCCATGTGCAGTCCCTGCGGTCGGATCGGCCACGTAGAGATACAGTGGCCAGCCGTTGTAGGTGACGACGCGACCGCCCGAGGGATCGGGATCGGTTGATACCAGCGCAGCGTTAGCCGTCCCGCCGGTGGTGGGCTTCTGGCTGCCCGACGCCTCGAGCGGCGGCCACGCCGACGCGCAACCGCCGACGCAGGTTACTTTCTTGGCCTTGTCAGGCTCGAAGATGTACAGCGTGCGCCCGTCGGCGTTCACCAGCACCGTGCCGACCCCCGGCACGTCACGCGTGGTCAGCGTCGCGGCCTTTCCGGCCGCCGAGCTCGAGCTCGCGGCAGCGCTCGAGGTGGCCGCCGTCGAGGAACTCGAAGAACTCGAGGAGCTGGAGCTGGAGCTGCCACAGGCCGTGGCAAGCAACGCCGTGAATGCGACTAGGAATGCGGATCGTTTGCGCATCTAGACCTCCTTTTGGACAGCTTAGGCCGTCGCGGATGAACTGCGGTGAACGAAAGCTTGTCATTGGATGTGCGAGCGCACGGCCCGGCGTGACGGCGAACGGACGCTTCACAGTCGAATCCGACGTACGCCCGCCGGGCCGGCGTGCGCGCTTCGGGCCGGCGTGCGCGCTTGTATGCTCCGCGGGACGTGCCGCCGACCGACCGCTTCGTGATCCGCTTCGCCGCCGAGCCGCCGCAGGAGCCGCTGCCGTACGGTCGCTGGGCCGACACGCTGCGCAACCACTTCCTTGCCGCGTGCCGCGAGCTCGACACCGAGGGCGAACGGATCGGCGATCCCGGCGAGATCGCGTGGTTTCCCGACCGCTCGTACGGCGGTCGGACGTACATTCCCGCGGTTGCGCGGACGACGGAGGAGTTCGAGCTGTTCGGGTTCGTGTCGTTCACGGAGGCGTCCGGCGGGCCCAGCGATTTCGACTCGCGCGCCGACTTCACCGCGGAGCTGGCCGAGCACAACCCCGACTGGCGGCTTGACCTCAACGACGATGTGATTGGCAGCTGGCGCGGCGAGCAGGGCAACTCGGCCGACATCACGCTCGTCTGGGGCGTGCCGCTGATCGCGGGCGGCGCGTCGGTGAGCGCCGAGCTGGCGGACCTGACCGTCGACCAGTGCCAGCTGGTGCAGGAGCGCTTCACGCTGATCGCGCCCGACAACTATCGCTCGGACTTCCTCGAGATCAAACTTTGGAGCGGCCGCGGCGATGAGCTGGCGCGCGAGTCCCTCTACGTCGAAGACGAAAGCTGAGCGCCCGCAGCGCCGGTCAGTGCCGCCGGCAGCATGAGCCGGATCTCGTCGTCGGTCAGCGGGTAGTGGCACGCGGCCCTGGTGCCACCGCCCTTGTCCGAGAGCGGCGGCTCCTGCTCGGAGCAGAGGTGCTGAGCCTTGGGACAGCGGGTGTGAAAGCGGCACGCCGCCGGCGGGTTGGCGGGGCTCGGGACGTCGCCTGACAAAAGCTGGCGCTCTCGCTTGCCGCCTGACGGGTCCGGCACCGGCACGGCCGACAGCAGCGCCCCCGTGTACGGGTGGCGCGGCAGTGAGTACAGCGCCTCGCTCGGCGCGAGCTCGACGAGCTTGCCGAGGTACATGACCGCGACCCGGTCGCACATGTGGCGCACGACGCTGAGATCGTGGGCGATGAAGATCAGCGTCAGGCCCATGTCTCGCTGCAGTCCCCGCAGCAGGTTGAGCACCTGCGCCTGGATCGAGACGTCCAGCGCCGACACAGGCTCGTCGGCGATCAGCAGCTTGGGCTCGAGCGCGATCGCGCGCGCGACGCCGATCCGCTGGCGCTGGCCGCCCGAGAACTGGTGCGGATAGCGGTTGTAGTGCTCGGGGTTGAGACCGACGCGCTCCATCAGCTCCTGGACGCGCTGCTTGCGCTCGCCCTGGCCCTTGAGCAGGCCGTGGATCGCAAACGGCTCGGCGATGATCGAGCCGACGGTCTTGCGCGGGTTCAGCGACGAGTACGGATCTTG
>JBEKRJ010000832.1:0-2825 GCA_049518835.1 Solirubrobacteraceae bacterium | reverse complement strand
TGCTTCCGGCAATCAGCTCGCCGTCGTCGGTGAGGAGCAGCGGAATCCACGACTTCCCCGTGGCTCTTCGTGCCAGGCGCCGTCCTTCGGAGCGGTTGAGCGCGCCGGGGAGCAGTCCCCACGCATAGCTGCGGATGACTTCGGGATCATGGCCGGCGGCGTTGAGCGCATCGAGCGCGTTGCGGCACGGGTGCCCAGGCCCAAAGGTCTGAAAGGTTCCCCAGCAGACGTAGAGCTTCATGGTCGCGCCCCGGCGAGCAGGCGCTGAAGCAAGATCGGCACCCCAGCGACGTAGAAGAACTCTGTGCGGTATTGACGGATCAGCTGCATCGTGGTGAACGGACCCGGAGCGCCGAGCTTGTTGACCTTTCCCCGGGCACCGAGCCGGAAGAGCTGCTCGAACAGCTCCTCGGTCCGCAGAGCTGGCCGCAGCGTCGCGCGGACCAGAACGTCATCGCTCGATGTGTTGCGGAATCGGTGCGCTACGCCGGCAGCGATTCGCACCTGCTCGCCGGCTGTCGCGACAATCTTGCGACCCGCGACGGTGAAGGTTCCCGTTCCGGCGAGCACCTCGAATGTCTCCGCCTGGCGCAGGTGGCGGTGTGGTGGCATGAACGCGCCTGGGCGCAGCCGGGCCTCGATCACCAGCTCCTCGCCGCCGGTGTCGTGCGCCGTCTGGAGGAAGGTGATCGTCTGGCCGATCTTCGGGCTCTCGAGCGTCAATCCGGTCGCGGTCATCGCTACACTTACCTACTGGTGGTAGATAGATACGGGAGCGTATAGAAGTGCGGCGCAGAACACAAGCCGAGCGGCGCGCCGAGACGCGCGCGCGGCTGCTCGCCTCAGCTCGGCGGGCGTTCGCTCGCGACGGATATCACGCGACTTCGCTGGAGCGCGTGAGTGAGAACGCGGGCTGCACCAAAGGAGCCGTGTATGACCACTTCGGCTCCAAGGCCGGCCTGTTCCTCGCGCTACTCGACGCGCAGTTCGCGACCCGGATCGAACAAGCCCAGCACGCCGCCCACCAACCACCTTCAAAGACAATGCCGTTCGACCGCGAGTTCGCGCTCCTGTTCCTCGAATTCGTCTGCGCCGCCGGGCGCGACCCCAAGCTCCGCCACCGCCTCGCGACGCAACTGCACGAACTCAGATCACACACCACCGCCCACGTCGGCGACCCACAACTCGCCGCAGCGCTCGGAGCCGCCGCCAACGGCGCCAGCATCGAAGCGCTCATCTTCGGCGAACCAGAAGGTGCGGCGACCTTCGACCTGATCCTCACCTCGCTGCTCAGGGCACCGCCATAGCCGCCTGAGCGGGATACCGCACCGCCGGCGATGCAGGTGTCTTGGCGCCCCAGCGCGCGTACCTCCTATTCGCCTCAGTGAGCGTGTTGCCGCCAAGCGCCATGATGTCGATCGCGCCGAGCTCGGCCCGCTGTGCCCCGCAACCCGCGCGAAGCGGGGCGCGCCGGCCCGCACAGCCAGATATGCGCCGCGCGATTAGAGCAGGAGCGAGGCCTGGTTGCTGGATTCGGTTCCTCGCTTCCGTTCAGTGGGAGAGGCCCAATGGCGGCGCGCCGCACGCGGCCAACCCCTGCCGGTACGCCGGCGCCTGCAGGTTGAGAGTTTGCGGGAACAGCAGGACCGCTCCGTCGAAATTGGATATCTCGGCGATGCCGGGCGGGAAGCTGGCCGGGGCCGAGGTCCGGGGGTCCGGGAACTGAGGGACACCGTGCTGGCGCATGCAGACAGCGATCCGGAGCAGCTTCGTCAGCGTCTGTGTGGAGGGCGGGGGCCCCGAGTTGGGGAGGCCGCTGCCGGGCAGAAGCTTGTGACACTTCGCCTGCGCTCTCTTGAACGCAGGCGAGGACGGACTGGTTCCAGCCGGTATAGCGAAAAGCGTTCCACCCCCAGCCTGCGGGTCTGCGAAGTTGGGGACGCCGTTGGCGCGCATGCACTTAGCGAACCCGAGCGGCCCTGGCCCGTAGGTGGCTGGCGCGGTCGAGCCCGAGTTGGTCGCCGCCCTGCTGGCTCTCGATCGAGCGCTGGTTGTGGCGGTGGCCGCGACCGTCGACGCCGAGCTGGTCGGGTCGCCCGCGGTTGTGGCGGTGGGGCTGTGCGAGCTTCCACCGCATCCTGCCACCAAGGCCCCGCTCAAGAGAACTGCGACGGCCAGCCGGCGCGCTCGCGGCGGAATCAGCCACTTGGGATCAATGCTGAACGGCATTTTGTCTCCTCAGGGGTATGCGTCGGCGGTTTGCGTGCTCTCCCGAGAACTGGCGCTAAGTGGTGGGGTGTCAGGCTTGTTCCGCGCGTCGGTGCCCGGTACGCGACGCCAACGCCAAGATGGATCGAGGCGCTGCCTGGGCGAAGCGCGACAGCACGCGAGCCTGTCTCCGAGCCTGGTACTCCGGCGGGCAATGTCTTTCGGCGTCAGCCCTTTCCGCGCGGCGAGGAGCAGTGCGTTCCCGCAGTCGTCCTCGGGTGACGCGGCGCGGGCGGCCTGGAGCGTGTTCCGCGGCTGCTCGTCGGCCGGCGGGGTCGGCTGGGCTGTGGTGGGCAGTTCCCGCGTGAGCCGCTCGGCGAGTGCGTCGGCGAGACGAGCGGTGAAGGGGCGGTGCGCAGACTCGACCGGTGATGGCCGCCGAGGAGCACCAGCGCGCCCCCGCCGACAGCCAACAGGACGAGCACAGAGGCCATCGCAACCATCGCGCTGAAGGTGGGGAGCCATCGTGGACGGCGCGGGGACCGAGACGGCCGATCGCGTGGTTGGCCGGCTGCGGCACGCTCGCGTACGCAGTCGATCAGGTCGCTTCTCGGGTG